>NZ_JBSGBK010000027.1:0-99367 GCF_053601215.1 Amycolatopsis sp. NPDC004772 | reverse complement strand
TCGCCCCCCCCCCGCGGGGGGGGGGGGGGGCGGGGGGCGTGGGGGGGGGGGGGGGCGCCGCGGCAAACCCCCCCCCCGCCACCCGTCGTCAGCCGCGCGGGAGCGACGCCACCCCGGCCAGCAGCCGGTCGACGTCGTCCGCCGTGGTGTACGGCGCGATCCCGGCCCGGACCGCCCCGGTGTCACCCAGCCCCAGGTGCCGTGAGCACTCCAGCGCGTAGAAACTCCCCGCCGGAGCGTTCACCCCGTGCGCGCCGAGGTGCTCGTACACCGCCTGCGACGCCACGCCGGCCACCGAGAACAGCACCGTCGGAGTCCGGTGCCGCTCCGGCGCGCCGTACCGCGTGACGTCCGGAAGCGCGGCCAGACCGGCGTCGAGCCGGGCCAGCAGCGCGGTCTCGTGCTCCTCCAGCCCCGCCATCGACTCCTGCAGCCGCGCCCGGCGCGTCCCCGTCCCCGGCACCAGCCCGGCGAGGAAGCCGATCGCCGCGGTCGTGCCCGCCAGCAGCTCGTAGGGCAGCGTGCCCAGCTCGAACCGCTCCGGCACGGCGTTGGTCGAGGGCAGCAGCTTGTCCGGGTGCAGCGTCTCGAGCAGCGCCGGCGCCGCCGCGACCACGCCGAGGTGCGGCCCGAGGAACTTGTACGGCGAGCACGCGTAGAAGTCGGCCCCGAGCGCCGTGATGTCCACCAGAGCGTGCGGGGTCAGGTGGACGCCGTCGACATAGAGCAGCGCGCCCGCGTCGTGTACCTGCGCCGCGATCGCCGGGATGTCCGGCCGGGTGCCGAGCAGGTTCGACGCCGCCGTCACCGCGACCAGCCGCGTCCGCTCCGACAGCAGCGCGCCGATCGGCGCGAGTTCACCGGTGGCCGGGTCGAAGTCCAACCAGCGCACGGTGGCCCCGGCCGCCGCCGCGGCCTGGACCCACGGGCGGATGTTGGCGTCGTGGTCGAGGCGGGTCACCACGACTTCGTCGCCCGGGCCCCACTTCTGGGACAGCGTCCGGGAGAAGTCGTAGGTCAGCTGCGTCATGCTGCGGCCGAAGACGACACCCGCCGGGTCGGCGGCGAGCAGGTCGGCCACGGCGTCGCGGGCTTCGGTGACGACCGCGCTCGCCCGCCGTTCGGCCGCGGTGACGACGCCGCGGTTGGCGATCGCCGCGCACAGCGTGCCGGCCACCGCTTCCCCGACGACGGCGGGGACCTGCGAGCCACCCGGTCCGTCGAAGTGGGCCGCGCCGCCGTCGAGGGCGGGGAAGTGCGCTCGGATCGTCTGAACGTCGTAGGTCACGCCGCCAGCATGCCGAACGGTGGCCACCGGCCTCAAGATCCCCTGGTCGGGAAGTCAGCGCCCCCGGTTGCGCGGGTGCTCCCGCGCCCGGCGTTCGTTGCCGTGCTTGTAGTTGCCCGTCACCTTGGCCATCAGCAGCTGCTGGTCGTCGCCGCGGGCCACCGCGGCCAGGAAGCGGGCGGCCGCGGTCCCACGCAGTGTCCCCGCGGGCCGGCCGCGGTGGGTGATGGTCACGGTGCCGTGCTCGTCGCGGTAGGCGAAGCCCTCCGGTGTCCCCATGCGCCCCAGGGTGACACGGGCGGCAACCGGTTTTCCCCGGGTCGGATCCGGGGGGTTCCCGGATGGTGCCCGGGCCCGGACCCGACAGAATGCGAGGATGACCGGAGGGGGAGCGGGGCTGCGGGCCCGGCTGGGGAACAGGTACGTGCTGCTCGGCGCGCAAGTGCTCGTGCTGGTGGCGGTGCTCGTGTCGTACAACGGCGGCCGGTGGCGGTTCCCCGCCTACCGCGTCGACCTCGACGTCTACCGGCTCGGCTCGTCGGCGCTGCTGCACGGCCAAGCGCTGTACGGCACGCTGCCGCCCACCGGCGACGGCCAGTTCCTGCTCTTCACCTACCCGCCGTTCGCGGCGATCGTGCTGGCCCCGCTGGCGGTGCTGCCGTACTGGGCCGCCTGCCTCGCGCTCACCCTGCTGACCCTCGGGGTCCTGGCGGCGGTCCTGGTGACCGTGCTGCGTGCGCTCGGCGCGCGCTGCGACTGGCGGCGCGTGGTGACGCTGCTGCTGGCCGCCGAAGTGCTGGAGCCGGTGCTGCGCACGCTGTACGCCGGTCAGATCGACCTGCTGCTGCTCGCGCTGGTCGTGCTGGACGTCCTGGTGGACCACCCGCGCTGGCCGCGTGGCCTGCTGATCGGCCTCGCCGCCGCGGTCAAGCTGACCCCGGCGGTGTTCCTGCTGTACTTCCTGCTCCGCCGCGACACGCGGGCCGCGGTGACCGCCGGGGTGACGTTCCTGGCCGCGACGGCGCTGGGGTTCCTGCTCGCCGGCACCGACTCGGTGCGGTACTGGACGGGCGCGCTGTGGGACACCGGCCGCGTCGGCGAGCCGACCTACGCCGGCGACCAGTCGCTGCTCGGGCTGCTGGCCAGGGCCGGGGTGCCGGCGGAGGCGCGGACGGCGTGGTGGCTGCCGCTGGTGGCGGTGGTGCTCGCCCTGACGGCGTGGGGCGTGCGGCGTGCGCTGGCGGCGGGGGAGCCGACGATCGCGCTCGGCCTGAACGCCCTCGGCGGGCTGCTGGTCTCGCCGATCTCGTGGACCCACCACTGGGTGTGGGCGGTGTTGGTCCTGCTCGGCTGGGCGGAGCTGGCCCGCCGCACGCGACGGCGCGGGTTCGCCGTCCTGGCCGGGACGGGCACGGTGCTCTTCGTCGCCGGGCCGCAGTGGTGGTGGCCGCGCGGCGGGGAGGTGGAGCGGCACTGGAACTTCGTCCAGCAGCTCACCGGCAACGGCTATGTCCTGTACGGACTCGCGGTCCTGCTCACCGCGGCGCTGGTGCGGTTCCCGCGCCGGGACGGCCTGGTCAGCGACGTCGTGCCGGCCCACGCCGGAGCCAGCCCGCTCCCAGGATGAACATCGCCGTGCCGAGCGCCAGGTCGAAGCAGATGCCGGCGGTGTTCCACGGCAGCGTGTCGGTGACCGCCGACGGGAGCGGGAGCAGCCCGGCGAAACCGGCCACGACGTAGCAGACACCGGCGGCGACCAGGAACCGCGCGGCCCACCGCGACGAGCGCGTGCAGAACACCGCGGCGGCCCCGGTCAGCAGGTGCACCAGCGTCCACACCCCGGACACGGCGAGCACGCCGAACAGCACGCGCGGCCCGCCGCCGTCCGCGACCCCGGACATCAGCTCCAGCGCGGCGAGGACGAGGAACAGCAGGCCGATCAGCATGCCCATGCCCTGAACGGGGGCGGGGCCCCGCCGGGGTGCCCGGGTCTCGGGTTCGGTGGCCGTCATGGTTCCTGGGTTCCCCGCGCGAACCCTTTTAATGCACCGCATCCGGGGTATCCGGGCACGATCCGGACGCCGACGAGGAGTGACACGATGACCGAGTACCGCCACAGCGCGACCGCCGACATCCCCGCGGACGAGCTGTTCGCCTTCTTGAGCCACCCCGAAAACCTGCCGCGGTACTTCCCGGAGATGAAGGTCGCCGAGCCGAAGGGCGGCGACAGCGTCCACGTCGAGGCCGAGGTGCACGGCGAACGCGTGGCCAGCGAGGCGTGGCTGCACACCGACCCGGCGACGAGGTCGCTGACGTGGGGCGCCGAGGGCCCCGACGACTACCACGGCGAACTCCGCATCCGCGACGACGGCCCGGCGTCCTCGGAGATCACCGTGACGCTGCACAGCGTCCGCGAAGCCGACGGCGACGAGGTCCAGCAGGGCCTGGAACGCACGATCGCGGCGATGACGCACGCCGCGTCGTCCGACGCCGACGTCGAAGCCGCCGAAGGCCAGGGCGGCTGGACCTCCTACGACGACAAGAGGGACACGTCCAGCTGAGGCGGGAACGGCCCGTAGGCGTTGCCGCGGGCGCCGCGGGCGCGCACGGCCGGCACGGCGAACAGGTACTTGAGCAGCTTCGGCGGGGCGGCGCCGCGCCCGCGGGCCCGCGCGGCGGCCGCCCGCCGCTCGACCCGCACCTGGTCGGCCTGCACCCGCTCGATCGCGCGGATCCGGTCGGCCTGGACTCCGGCGAGGTCCGCGGGGGTGACACCGCCGCGCCGGAAGGCGGGGACCAGCCGGTTCGCCGCGGCGACGGCGTCCTGGACCGCCATCAGGATGCCGTTGCCGCCGACCGGCGAGATGACGTGCGCGGCGTCGCCGAGGAGCAGCAGGCCCGGCCGGGACCAGTGGTCCACCCGCGAGATGTCCACCGACAGCAGCGTCGTCTGGGAGAAGTCCGCAAGCAGGTGAGCGCGGTCGGCCAGCCACGGCACGCGCTCGCGCACGAACGCCCGGATCGGCTCGACCCCGCGTTCGCGCAACGCCGGGTACGAGCCCTTTTCGATGCTGTAGCCGACCTGCCAGTCGCGGACGCCGCCGAGGATGCCGACGTAGGCTTCGCGCCCGAAGTACAGGTCGAGGTCCGCGTCCGGCGGGTCGCCGGGGGAGCGGGGCAGCCGGAACCAGAGCAGATCGGTGGTCGCGCCGAGCGACCGGGCTTCGAGCCCGGCCAGCCGGCGCACGGTGGAGAACCGGCCGTCGGCGCCGACGACGACGGACGCGGCGAGCTCGCCGCCGCGGTGGCGGACGCCGGTCACCATGCCGTCGTCTTCGAGCAGCCCGGTGACCTTGGCGCCGGTCCGCAACATGAAGGACGGCAGCGCGCTCGCCCGCTCGGCGAGGAAGTCGAGGAACCGCACCTGGGGCATCAGGGCGATGTAGCCGAACGGTGTTCGGAGGCGGTCGTAGTCGGCGGCGCGGTAGACGCCGTCCGGGGTGTGGAAGCGGAACGAGCGCGCCTTGAAGTGGTCGAGCTCCAGCAGGTCGCCGGCCAGGCCGAGGCGGTCGAGCAGTTCGAGGGTGTAGGGGTGCAGCGAGTCGCCGCGGAAATCGCGGTCGAAGTCCGACCGCGATTCGAGCACGGTGACCTCGATCCCGGCCCGGGCCAGCAGGTAGCCGAGCAGCAGCCCGCCAGGCCCGCCGCCGGCGATCGCCACGCTCATGCCGTGTCCACCGTGGAGAGACGGAACACCGCCATGGCGGGCAGGTGCTCCAGGATCTGCGCTCGAGTCGCGTCCTGGGGGACCGGGAACGCCCGGATCGCCCACGGCACCGACATCGCGGCCAGGTAGGCGGCGACGACCGCGGCTGCTTCCTCGCCGCCGGTCTCGTCGGCCCGCCGGTCTTCGCGCCGGCCGTGGGACAGCAGCGCGCACACCGGCGTGGCCAGGAGGTTCTCCACCCAGTCGCGGTCGCGGACGGGGGAGACGAGGTACTGCCCGCCGTCGTGCGCGACCACCGCGAGCGGGACGCGCCTCGGCTCGCCGGTGCGGCGGCCGCGCGTCTCGACGACGCGCAGCGCGTACCCGCCGTCCGGTGGGGCCTCGGCGGGGGCGTCGATCAGCTTCGCGGTCATTTCGGCGTTCATCGCTCGGACATCCACGGTTCCACGGTAGCAAAACTCGCTAGATTGTCTAGCTAACTTAGAATGACCAGGTGGAAGACATCCCCGTCGCGCTCCGGGTGAACCTCGCGCTGCGCGAGCTCCTGGCGCTCGCCCACGACGTGCAGATCGCCCTGGCCCGGCGGCTCGGCCTCGGCGCGACCGACGTGCAGGCGTTGCAGCACCTCGCCGCCGGCACGCCGATGGGCACGGTCGACCTCGCGCACGCGCTGAAGATCCGGTCCGCGTCGGCGACGGTGCTGGTCGACCGGCTCGAAGCGGCCGGCCACGTCCGTCGCGGCCCGCACCCGCGCGACGGACGGCGGGTCACCCTCGTCGTCAGCGAGGCGGCCCGCGCCGAAGTCCGGGCCGCACTGGCCCCGCTCGTCGACGCCATCACCCGGTTGACGGACGGCTTGCCACCCGGGCAGGCGGAGGTGGTGGCGCAGTTCCTCGGCGACACCACGGAGATCCTCTGTGCTTACGCTGCGGAGCCGCCGGAAGCGGGTTAGCGTTCCGCGCATGCGAGACGAGCCCGCGCTGTGGCTGTTCGCCGACCAGCTCGGGCCTCACTTCCACAGCACACCCGAGCACCGCGATCGAGACGTGCTGCTGATCCGGTCGGCCGCCGCCTTCGCTGCGAAACCGTTCCACCGGCAGAAACTGCACCTGGTCCAGGCGGCGCTGTACCGGCTCGCCGCCGACCTCGGCGACCGCGTCACCCTGATCGACGCGCCCGACTACCGCACCGGCCTGCGGCGCTTCGGGCGGCCGGTCGTGGTGCACGAGCCGACGTCGCACGCGGCCGACGCCTTCGTCCGGCGGCTGCGCGACGAAGGCGCCGTCACGGAGATCGTGCCCACGCCCGGCTTCTTGCTGTCCAAAGAGGACTTCGCCGCCTGGGCGGCCGGGCGGACGCGGTTCGTCATGGAGGACTTCTACCGCGACCAGCGCCGGAAGTTCGGCGTGCTGCTCGAAGCCGACGGCGAACCCGAAGGCGGGCACTGGAACTACGACCACGACAACCGGCAGCCGCCGCCGAAGACCACCCGGCTCGGCGTCCCGGCGCCGTGGCACCCGCGCGAAAACGAGCTCGACAACCGGGTCCGCGCCGAACTCGACGCGGCCGAGCGCGCCGGGAAGATCCGCCCGGTCGGTGTGGACGGGCCGCGGCAGTTCGCCGTCGGGCACGACGAAGCGAACCGGGCGCTGCGCCGGTTCCTCGACCACCGGCTCTCCTCGTTCGGGCCGCACCAGGACGCGATGCTGACCCACGACTGGGCGATGGCGCACGCCCTGCTGTCGGTGCCGCTGAACCTCGGGCTGCTCGACCCGCGCGACGTCGTCCGGCGGGCCGAAGACCGGTACCGGGCGGGGGAGGCGCCGCTGAGCAGCGTCGAAGGGTTCGTCCGGCAGGTGCTCGGCTGGCGCGAATGGGTGTGGCACCTCTACTGGCACCAAGGGCCGGACTACCTGCGCCGCAACGCGCTGCAGGCCCGCCGCGCACTGCCGGAGTGGTGGCGCTCGCTCGACGCCGACGCGGTCGAAGCGGCGTGCCTGCGCACCGCGCTGGCCGGAGTTCGCGACCGCGGCTACGCCCACCACATCGAACGCCTCATGGTCCTCGGCAACCACGGGCTCCAGCGCGGCTACGACCCGGCCGCGCTGACCCGCTGGTTCGCGACGGCCTTCGTCGACGGCTTCCCCTGGGTGATGCCGGCGAACGTGATCGGCATGAGCCAGTACGCCGATGGCGGGCTCGTCGCGACCAAGCCGTATGCCGCCGGCGGCGCCTACATCAACCGGATGAGCGACCACTGCGGCGGCTGCGTCTTCGACCCGAAGAAGCGGACCGGGCCGGACGCGTGCCCGTTCACCGCGGGGTACTGGGCGTTCCTGGACCGGAACGCCGAGCGGCTGCGCGGCAACCACCGGATGCGCCGGCCCCTCAGCGGGCTCGAACGGCTCGCCGATCGCGCCGAGGTCGTCGCCCACGAGGCCGAGCGCGAGCACTTCTGATCGTATAACGACCTATACGCCTCGCGACGATCGAAAAAATCGTCGCGAGGATGAACAAGCCACACGCAACGAACGCGGCGGCCTGCACACTCTCGGTGCAGGCCGCCCGGGCAGCCGCGAGGAGCTCGGCCGCCTGCGCAAGGCCGTGCGACGCCGTTTGTGCTTGGGCCGGTCCGGCGGAAGCCAGGCGTTTCACGGACTCGGGCACGCCGGGCGGCAGCACCAGGTGCGTCGCGTAGACGGCGGCCGCCAGGGAGCCGAACGCCGTCGTGCCCAGGCCCGCACCCAGCTCGTAGCCGGTCTTCTCGACCGCCGCCGCGCCTCCGGCCCGGTCCGGCGGCGCGGCGGACAGGAGCGTGTCCGTGCTCGACGTCAGCGCGAGGGCCATGCCCAAGCCCGAGCCGGCGAGCGCGCCGCCGAGCCACCACGGCGACGGCAGGCCGCCCGCCGCCGGGATGCCGAGGGAGGCGGCCGCCAGGGCGAATCCCGCCGTGCGGACGGGGGTGTTGCCGTACCGCTCCAGCAGGGCCGGAGCCACCACGCTGCCGGCCGCCGACGCGCCGAGGACGAGCAGCAGCCGCGCCGCCGCGGCCGTCGGGGAGAGGCCGAGCACCACCTGGAGGTACTGGGCGAGCAGGAGGCCCAGTCCGACGAGGGTGCTCATCACCAGCAGCACCCCGCCGGCCGCGCCGGGGACGCCCGGCCGCCGGAAGAGGCCCAGGTCCAGCAGGGGAGTGGCCGCCCGCCGCTGGCGGCGCACGAAGAGCACGAGGAGGACGCACCCGGCCGCCCCCGCGACGAAGCCGCCCCCCGACGGCCCGACGGCGAAGGCGATGCCGAGCACGCCACCGGCCGCGAGCACCGCGCTGGGCGCGTCCCACGGCTCGCGCCCGGGCGGGCTGCGCGGCAGCCACCGCAGCGCCGCCACCACGGCGGCCAGGATGACCGGCGGGTTGACCAGGAACGTCGCCCGCCAGCCCCACGCCTCGACGAGCAGCCCGCCGAGGACCGGCCCGAACACCGAACCGGTCCCGGCGATGCCGCTGCACACCGCGATCGCCGTGCGCCGCCGCCGTCGGTCCGGGAACAGTTCCCGCAGCAGCGACATCGTCACCGGCATGATCAGCGCGCCGCCGACGCCGAGCGCGGCACGGGCGGCGAGCAGGGCGGGGACGCCGGGGGCGAGGGCGCAGCCGAGCGACGCCAGCCCGAACACCGCATAGCCGGTGACGAGCACGCGCCGCCGTCCGAAGCGGTCGCCGAGCGTGCCGGACGGCAGGAGCAGCGGGGCCGCGGTGAGCGGGTAGATCGCCACGATCCACACCTGGGCGGCCGCGCCGGGCCGCAGCTGCCGGACGAGGTCGGGCAGCGCGACGTGCAGCACGGTCGCGTCCACCGCGACCAGGAAGAGGCCGGCGCCGAGCACGGCCAGCAGCGGCCCGGTCCGGGTCACGGCCACAGCTCGTCCGCCAGGTGCCGAGCGACGACGTCGACGTGCGGCGGGTCGACGATCGAGAGGTGGTGTGCCGGGACGGGGACGATCTCGAGCCGCGGGCACAGCCCGCCCCACCCGGCGTCGGGGTCGGTGCGGGAGTAGCGCGGTTCCATCGCGAGCCCGGCGGCGTACGGTTCGGTGGCCCGGTACAGCACCACGCGGCCGGCGTAGGGCGGCGGTGTCCCGCGTTCGGCGGCCAGGGTGTCCAAAAAGGACTGTCGCTGGTGGCGGAGGACGCCGGGGCTCAGCAACCCGGCTTCGGCCACCCGCTGCATGGTGAGTTCGATCTGCTCTTCTTCGGGCAGGGGCGCGAGTTCGTCGTGGCCGAGCCGGACGGTCCGGCCGTAGGTGCCTTCGACGTAGCCGGTGAAGCGCAGGAACCGCCGGGCCGACGACGCGCGCGGGTCGAGGTCCGGTTCGGGCAGCGGCAGCATGGTGTCGATGAGGGCGACGAGCTCGACCGGTTCGCCCTCGCCGGCGAGCCGGGCGGCGAGGCCGTAGGCGAGGGCGCCGCCGAAGGACCAGCCGGCGAGGCGGTAGGGCCCGTGGGGGAGGCGGGCCCGGACGAGCGGGAGGAGCCGGTCGACGCGGTCTTCGATGCTGGTGCCGGGCACGCGTTCGAAGCCGAGGCAGGGGATCCCGGCGGGGAGCCGGTCCAGCAGCGGGCGGTAGACGGTGCAGGTGCTGCCGCCGGGGTGGAACAGCAGGAGAGGGGCGGTGCCGGCGTCGCCGGGCTTGAGCAGGTGCACGTCTTCGCGCGTGTCGAGCAGGGCCCGCGCGACGTCGGCGACGGCGGCGAGCGAGTCGTGCCGGAGGAGCTCCGCGGCGTCGACGGGGGTGTCGAGTTCGGTGGCGAGGCTGCCGGCGAGCAGCCGCGCGAGGCGGTGCGGGTCGGCGGTTCCGGTGAGGCGGACGTGCGGGCCGGCGTCGGTGCCGGTGTGCTGCCGCCACAGCCGCAGGACGAGCCGATCGGCGGCGTCCCAGGCCCGGCCGCGGGCCGGAGGTTCGTCGCCCCGGGGGACGAGGTCCCGGTTGAGGTCGGCGAGGGTGGCCCCGCGCAGCACGG
The DNA here is from genome assembly GCF_053601215.1 of Amycolatopsis sp. NPDC004772. Taxonomy (NCBI): domain Bacteria; kingdom Bacillati; phylum Actinomycetota; class Actinomycetes; order Pseudonocardiales; family Pseudonocardiaceae; genus Amycolatopsis; species Amycolatopsis sp. NPDC004772. The sequence goes on along the minus strand of NZ_JBSGBK010000027.1, from coordinate 89,332 downwards.
CGGCGGCATCGGGTTCGGCGCCGAGTTCCCGGCGGACGGCTTCGCGGATCCGGTTCGCCATGAGCGAGTCGAGCCCGAGGTCGACGAGCGGCACGTCGGGGTCGAGGCGGTCCGGGGCGAGCCCCATGACGGCCGCGACGATCCGGGTGAGCCGATCACCGTCGGGTTCGGGTTCGGCCGGTGGCTGAGCGGCGGGTCGGGTGTCGCCAGGCGGTGCCGCGGGTCCCGCGGCGGTTCTGGCCGGCGGGTGAGCGGGCCGGGTCTCGCCGGGCGTTGCTGCGGGCCGGGGCGCCTCGTCCGCGTCGGTGTACCAGTGCCGCTCGTGGCGCCAGGGCATCGGTGGCACGTCTGTGAGGCGGGCGTCGTCGTCCGGGGTGGTCAGGGTGATGCGGGTGCCCGCGCAGTAGAGCGTTGCCGCCGCGGCCGCGAATGCCCGGATCTCGTCCTGGCCGCGGCGCAGGGTGCCGGTCACCACCGCGTCGGCGATTCCGGCCGCCTCGAGCGTCCTGGCCAGCGAGCCGCGCAGGATCGGGTGGGGGGAGACCTCGACGAAAACGCGGTGCCCGTCCGCGGCCGCCGCGGCGGCCGCCTGCCGGAAGCGGACCGGGCGGCGCAGGTGCGCGGCCCAGTAGCCGGCGTCGAAGTCCGGGAGCTCGCGCGGGTCCGTCAGCACCGTGTCGTACCAGGGCACCAACGGCCGCCGTCCGCCCAGTTCGGCGAGGGTGTCGCGCAGGGCGCCGAGGACGGGCTCGACCCCCGCCGAATGCCCGGCGACCCCGACCGGCAGCCGCCGCGCGCTCCGTCCGGCGGCCTCGAGGTCGGCGACGAGCCGGTCGAGCAGCACCGCGTCCCCGGCGACCGTCAGCTGCCCCGGAGCGGAATCCACGGCGAGTTCGACGCCGGGGTGCGAGGCGAGCTCGCCGGGTGTCAGTTCGACCGCGGCCATCGCACCGCCGGTGCCGATCGTGCCCAGCAGGCGGGCGCGGGTGGCGACCAGGTGGACGGCCTCGTCGGCGGTCAGCACCCCACCCACGACGGCGGCCGCGGCGGACCCGAGCGAGTGCCCGAGGACGGCGGCGGGCCGCACCCCGAGCGCCTCCCACCGCGCGGCCAGCGCGACCTGCGTCCCGAAGATCACCAGCTGCGTCTCGGCGAGGGACCCGGGAGCGGCGCCGGTGAGCAGCGACCGGAGTGATCGCCCGGCGTGTTCGGTGAAGGGATCGCCGAGCTTGTCGACCTGGGCGGCGAAGGCGGGTTCGGTGGCCAGGAGCCGGCGGCCCATCCCGGCCCACTGCGACCCGTGCCCGGAGAAGACGAAGACGGGCCCCTCCCCGCCGACGGCGGAACCGGCGAAGGCCCCGGCGGGCAGCGGATCGGCCCCGTCCCCGACGGCCCGCAGCAATGCGGCGAGCTCCCCGTGATCGGCGGCGACGAAGGCGGCCCGGTGCGGGCCGGAGTTGTCGCGCCGGAAGAGGGTGTGGGTGACGTCGGCGAGGGAGCTCCGCCGCCCGGCGGGGGAGTCCAGCCAGCCGGCGAGCTGGGCGGCCCGCTCGGCGAGCCGGTCGCGCGTCCGGGCCGACAGCAGCCCGATCCGGACACCGCCGGTGCCGCGCCGGGCCGCAGCACCACCGTGCGGCAGCCTGCTCTCGCAAGCCGGTTCCGGTGCGGCCGCTTCCTCCAGCACCACGTGCGCGTTCGTCCCGCCGAACCCGAACGCCGACACCCCCGCCGTCGCGCGGCCGGCGTGGCGGGGCCACGGTGTCGGCTTCGTGACCACCTTCAACCCCAGTGCGCCGAACGCGATGTGCGGGTTCGGCGCACCGAAGTGCAGCTGCGGCGGCAGGACTCCGTGCGTCATCGCCAGGACCACCTTGATCAGCCCGGCGATGCCCGCCGCCGCCTCGGTGTGGGCGATGTTCGTCTTCACCGAGCCGATCAGCAGCGGTGCCTCCGCCGCGCGGCCGGTGCCCAGCACCGCTCCCAGCGCACTCGCCTCGATCGGGTCGCCCAGCAGCGTGCCCGTTCCGTGCGCCTCCACGTAGTCCACAGTGGACGGCTCGACGCCGCGGTAGGCGTCCCGCAGCATCGACTGCTGGGCCAGCGGGTTCGGTGCGGCCAGGCCGTGGGACCGGCCGTCGGAGTTGACCGCCGAGGCGCGGATCACCGCGAGCACGCGGTCGCCGTCGCATTCGGCGTCGGCCAGGCGCTTGAGCACCACGACGCCGCAGCCCTCGGCTCGCGCGATGCCGTCCGCCGCCGCCGAGAACGTCTTGCAGCGGCCGTCCTCCGCGAGCAGGCCCGCCGCCGCGAAGGCCGCCGTCGGGCCCGGGAGCAGCATGAGGTTGACCCCCGCCGCCAGCGCCAGGTCCGCGTCGCCGTCGCGCAGGGCGCGCACCGCGTGGTGCACCGCGACCAGCGACGACGAGCACGCCGTGTCCACCGCCATGCTCGGCCCGCGCAGGTCGTAGACGTACGACAGCCGGTTGGCCGCGATGCTGCCCGCCGCGCCCGTGGCCGTCCACAGGTCCGGTGCGCCGCCGGTCATCGTGAGGTGGCCGTAGTCGTGGGTCGCAATCCCGGTGAACACGCCCGTCCGGCTGCCGCGCAGGGACGCCGGGGCGAGGCCGGCGTGCTCCAGCGCCGCCCACGTGACCTCCAGGAGCATGCGCTGCTGCGGGTCCATCGTCGCCGCTTCGCGGGGGGTGATGCCGAAGTGCTCGGCGTCGAACCCGGCGACGTCGTCGAGGAACCCGCCGAGCACCGGCGCGGCCTCGGCGCTCCAGCGGCCCGGCGGCGCGGTGCGGACGGCGTCCCGTCCGCTGCTCAGCAGGTCCCAGAACGCCTCGGGCCCGTCCGCGCCGGGGAACCGGCAGCCCAGGCCGATGACGGCGACCGGGTCGGTCCGGCGGCGGTCGGTGCTCGGCTGGGCCTCGGGCTCGGCCTCACCGGTGAGGCTGCGGACGAGGTGGTCGATGGTCGGGCTTTCCCACAGCAGCGTCGCCGGCAGCCGGCGGCCGAGCCGGTCTTCGAGGTCGGCGGCGATGCCGACGGCCTGGCGGGAGGACAGGCCGTAGTCGCCGAGCGGCCGGTCGGGCTCGGCCGGGACGCCGGTGTGCTCGGCGACGGTGTCCAGGAGCCAGCGGCGGAGGGTGTCGCTCATCGCGCCAATGCCTTTCCGTAGTCGCCGGCGAGGTAGCGGTCGCGGCAGGCGGCGCGGGCGATCTTGCCGCTGGACGTGCGCGGGACCCGCCCGGGCGGCACGAGCAGCACGTCCCTCAGCGCGAGGCCGTGCGCGTCGGAGATCAGCCGCCGGATCGCGGCGGCGAGCGCGCGTTCGGCGAGTTCGGCCAGGTCCGCGTGGCCGCGGTGTTCGGCGACCACGACGACGGCCTCGGTGTCGGGGCCCGCCACGGCGAAGGCGGCGACGCTGCCCGGGCGGATCCCGGGGTCGGCCGACGCGGCGGTCGCTTCGACGTCCTGGGGGTAGTGGTTGCGTCCGTCGACGATGATCAGGTCCTTGATCCGGCCGGCGATGTAGAGCTCGCCGTCGTGGCGGACGCCGAGGTCGCCGGTCCGCAGCCAGGGCCCCTCGGGCAGGCCGCCGGCCAGCCGGGCGCCGAAGGTCTCGGTGCTCTCCAGGGGTTTCTGCCAGTACCCGGCGCCGACGTTCGGCCCGTGCACCCAGATTTCGCCGACCGAGCCGTCCGGCAGCACGACGGCGTTGTCCGGGTCGACGAGGGCGACGAGCTGCCCGGCCGGGGCGCCGCAGGCGACGAGCCGGACGCCGTCCGCGGCCGGCCGCGCGGCGCCCGTGGCGAGGGCGTCGCGGTCGAACGTGGTGACGCGCGGGGCCGCGGCGGGGCCGGTGGTGACGAACACGGTGGCCTCGGCCAGGCCGTACGCCGGGCGGGTCATCTCCGGCCGGTACCCGGCGGCCGCGAAGGCGGTGTGGAACCGGTCGACGACGTCCGGGTTGATCGGCTCGGCGCCGTTGACGATCGCGGTGACCCGCCCGAGCCGCAGCCGCGCGCGGTCGGCGTCGCGGATCCGGCTCGCGCAGTAGTGGAAGGCGAAGTTCGGGGCCGCGCTCCAGCTGCCCGCGTGGTCGCCGAGCAGTTCCAGCCAGCGGACCGGCCGCTCGATGAAGGCCAGCGGGTCCATCAGCACCGAGCGCAGGCCGAGCGCGAGTGGCGTGATCAGGCCGAGGACGAGCCCCATGTCGTGGAACAGCGGCAGCCACGAGACCGTGGTCGCCGCGGCCGGGTCGAGGCCGAGACCGCGCACGGCCTGGGTGACGTTGGCGAGCACGTTCGCGTGGGTCAGCACCACGCCGGCCGGGCTGCGGGTCGAACCGGACGTGTACTGCAGGTAGGCGACGTCGTCCGGGGCCGCGGCCGGCGCCGGTCGGGTCCGCGCCGGTTCCGGCCGGTCGATCGCGACGACGGTGACGTCCTGGCCGACGAACGCTTCGACACCCGCGCGGGCGGTCGCGGTGGTCACGACGGCGGACGGCGCGCAGTCGGCGAGGACCGCGGCGAGCCGGCCCGCGTGGCCCGGCAGGCCCGGGTCGAACAGCGGCACCGCGATCGCGCCCGCGGCGATCGCGGCCAGGAACCCGACGACGTAGTCCGGGCCCTGCGGGCAGAGCACGGCGACCCGGTCGCCCGGCGCCACCGGCAGCGCGCCCGCGGCGGTGTCGACGCGCTCGGCCAGTTGCCGCCAGGTCAGGCTGCGGCGCCGCCCGGCGGGGTCGGTGGCGAAGTCGGCGAAGGTGAGGGCGGGCGCGTCGGGGGTGGTCGCCGCCCAGTGGCGCAGGCACGCGGTCAGGGTGTTGCCGCCCACCGCCGGGAAGTTCTGCTGGGACATGGGTTTCTCCTTGCTAGCGGCCCAGCCGTGGCGCGGCGTGCTGCCACGCGGCGACGGCCAGGGTGTCGAGGTCGAGGCCGGTCGCTCCGGCGTCGCGGAGCAGGACCAGCACGCCGTCGGCGGCGATGGCGACGGTGCGCAGGCGCAGGCCGGGTTCCGGCTGCCCGGGCAGGGTCAGGACCTGCTGGTAGGACAGGGATTGCGCGCCGGGAACGGCAGGGCCGGTTCCGACGGTGGTGGTCGACTCGGTGGGGAGGTCCCCGTCGTCGGCGGTGACGCGGGCGCAGCGGCGGGCCTGCGCGGCCCAGGCGGTCAGGTCGGGTGGCTGCGGGGTGCGGGCGACGAGTTCGGACAGCTGCCCGCCGGGTACCGCCGTCTGGAAGCCCTGGCCGGTGCCCGCGCCGGGGCGCAGCAGCCGGCCGTGGACGACGTCGGCGCAGTCGCCGGTGTCGCTGCGGTCCGCAGTGGACAGAGCGGTGGCGACGTCGAACACCTCGCGTGCCTCGGGCCGTCCGGGGAGTGTTTCGGCGGGCAGGAGCGCGGCCGGGGGGACGGCGGGCGGCGGGGGAGCGGGGACCGCCGTCGCGGGTTTGGCGGGGGAAATGGTGACCACGGCGGCCGCGGCGATCAGCAGTGCGGCCGGGGGAAAGCGAATTCGGGCAGCCATGAACAACCCTTCCGGGAGCATTCTCGGGGGAGGTGCGGCCCCTGCGCTGGAACCCTTCGCCGGGGGCACGTCGAGCGACGGCCGATCCGGCGGCACGGCGAAGGCTACGCCGGGAAATCGGTTACCGGAAGCACCTCAAGACGGCGTAAACATCGCCGTGCACAGCGGGTGAGCTGCCGGATTGCAGGTTACTGGCGAGTTCGGCAAGCGCTTGTAGCACGGCCGTCCGGGATTGGTCACGCTGCGCGACCGCTGCCTCACCCCGGCGGGGGAGTTTGTTTTCCTGCCATTCACATTGTCCGCTCACATCGTGGACAGGACAATTGCGCCCGCGAGCGCAATTCCTTTAGCTTGGCCGCACCTTCGACGAACGGGGAAAGGAAACGCATGCGCCCTTCGGTGAGGTGGTTCACCGCCCTGGCGGCCGCGGTGTGCGTGCTGCCCGGCACCCCCGCTGCGGCCGCGGCCGACGTCCCGGACGCCCGGGCCGACGACGGCTCGCACGTCGTCGCCGAGACCACTGTGGACGGTGACGCGCGGGTGCTGGACCTGACCGTGCGCTCGACCGGCGTCGGGGCGTACGCGATGGTCCGGCTGATCCTGCCGCAGAACTGGGCCGGCGGGCGCTGGCCGGCGGTCTACCTGCTGGCCGGTGAAACGCGGCTGCAGGACTACCGCGGATGGAGCGCGAACACCGACGTCCGGCAGCTCGCCGACAACGCCGGTGTCCTGGTCGTCATGCCCGGCTCGGGCTCCGCCGGGTTCTTCAGCGACTGGTGGAACTACGGCAAGGACATCGCGCTCAACCAGTGGGAGACGTTCACCGCGGTCGAACTCCCGCAGCTGATCGACCGCGGCTACCGCGGCGACGGCCGGCGCGCGGCCGCCGGCCTGTCCCTCGGCGGCTACGGCGCGTTCGAACTCGCCGCCCGGCGCCCGGGGGTGTTCCGGTACGCGGCCTCCTTCAGCGGCAACCTCAATCCGTCCGGAGCGGGCGGCGACCTGCTGACCGGCGCGATCGTCACGTCGGCGCACCTCGACCCCGAAGCCCTGTGGGGCGACCGGCGCCGGGAGGCCGCGCGCTGGGAAGCGCACGACCCGCTGGTGAACGCGGACCGCCTGCGCGGCACCGAGCTGTACCTCTCGGCGGGCAACGGGCTGCCGGGTCCGCTGGACGCCAAGCTCCCGATCGACGTCCTGCCCGGCGCGATGCTCCTGGAGTTCCTCTGCGGCGCCCAGACGACGGCGATGGCCGGCCGCCTGCGCGACCTCGGCGTCCCGGCGACGGTGGACCTCTACGGGCCGGGCACGCACCAGTGGGCGTACTGGCAGGCACAGTTGCACAAGACGTGGCCGCGGATGCTGCAGGTGCTGGCGTCGTGAAACCGTCCTATGTGGTCACGGGCGCGGCGGGCGGCATCGGCCGCGCGTGCGTGGCGGAGCTGGTCCGGCGGGGCGCCCACGTGTGGGCGAGCGTGCGGTCCGACGCCGACGAAGCGGATCTCGGGCGCGCGTACGGGGACGCGGTCACGGTGCTGCGGATGGACCTGCGCGACGAGGCGTCGATCGCCCGCTGCGGAGAGCGCGTCGCGGCGGCCGGGCCGGTGCGGGGCTTGGTGAACAACGCCGGCCTGGCGCGGCCGGGACCGCTCGAGCACGTGCCCCTGGCCGCGTTCCGGGAGCAGCTGGAGGTGAACGTGACGGGCCAGCTGGCGGTGACGCGCGCGATGCTGCCGGCGCTGCGGCGCACGGAATCGGCGCGCGTGGTGACGATCGGCTCGATCGGCGGCCGGATCGCGGGGCCGATGGTCGGGCCGTACCACACGTCGAAGTTCGCGCTGGTGGGGTTGACCGACAGCCTGCGCGCGGAGCTGGCCCCGGAGGGGATCCGCGTGGTGCTGGTCGAGCCGGGAGCGGTGGCGACGCCGATCTGGCCCCGGGCCCGCGCGGCGGCCGAGGAGGTGAGGGCCCGATTGTCGCCGGCGGCGTTGGAGAGGTACGGGGAACAGCTGACGGCGGCGGAGAGGAGCGCGGCCCGCTCGGCCCGGACGGGAGTACCCCCGCGCCGTGCGGCGGAGACGGTGGTCCGCGCGCTGACCGCCTGCCGTCCGGCGCCGAGGTACCTGGTGGGCCGGGACGCCCGGCTGGCGGCGGTGCTGGCGAACCTGCCGTTCCGGGTGCGGTACCACCTGACGGCGGCCAAGCGATGAGCCGCCTGGTCGTGATCGTCGCGCCCGGCTCCCGGGGCGACGTCCAACCCTGCGTCGCCCTCGGGCGGGGCCTGGCCGCCCACGGCGATCGCGTCCGCGTCCTGGCCGCCTCCGCGTTCCGGGAGCTCGTCGAATCCCACGGCCTCGGCTTCGCACCCCTCTCCGCGGATCCCGCCGCACTCCTCGGCTCGGCCGTCGGGCAAGCGTGGACCGGCGGCAGGCGGTTCCTCTCCGGGCTGCGGGCCGTCCTCCGGCCGGTGCTCGACACGCTCCTCGCCGACGTCCACGCCGGAGCGGCCGGCGCCGACCTCGTGCTCGCCCCCTCGCTCGGCTTCCTCGGCGCGCACCTGGGCGCCCACCTCGGCGTCCCCGACGTCGAACTGCACTACCAGCCCAGCGTGCCGACGCGCGCCTTCGCCCACCCGCTCTTACCGTGGGCCGCCCGGCTCGGCCCGTGGGGGCGGCACCTCAGCTTCACCGCCGTCGACGCCCTCGCCTGGCAAGTCCTCCGGCCGGAAATCGACCGCTGGCGCGTCGAGACGCTCGGCCTGCCCGGAACCGGGCGAAGAGGCCCGCGGCGGCGGTCGGCCGTCCTGTGCGGGTTCTCCGGCGCCGTCGTGCCGCGGCCGCCCGACTGGCCCGCCCGCGTGCACGTCACCGGCTACTGGTTCCTCGACACCGCAGCCCCGCGCCCGGACCCGAGGCTGCGCGACTTCCTCGCCGCCGGCCCACCGCCGGTCTACGTCGGATTCGGCAGCATGCGGCCCGCCGACGCCGAGCGGACGTCCGACGTCGTCCGCGAGGCGTTGCGCCGGGCCGGGTTGCGCGGCGTCCTCTGCACCGGGGCCGAGGACGATGACGTGCTGGTCGTCGGCGATGTCCCGCACGATTGGCTGTTCCCGCGCATGGCGGCGGTCGTCCACCACGGCGGCGCCGGGACCACCGCCGCCGGGTTGCGGGCCGGGGTGCCGGCGCTCGTCTGCCCCGTCTTCTCCGACCAGCCCTATTGGGGTGACCGGGTGTCGAAGCTGAGTGCCGGCCCGAAACCCGTGCCGCTCAAGGACCTGGACGCCGACACCCTGACCGCGCGACTCCGCGAGCTGACCGGAAACCCGCTGTATCGGCGCGGCGCCCAGTACGTGGGTGCGCGCCTGCGAGCCGAGGACGGCGTGGCCCGCGCGTGCTCGGTGCTGCGCGCGGGCTAGGTGGTCGCGAGGATGGCCAGGAGGAGGCCGGTGCCGATGATGAGCACGCATGCCGCGATCGTCGTGCGGCGGTAGTGCAGGATCAGCGCCGCGAACTCGCGCAGCAGCGCGCTCGGCAGGAAGTACCGGGCCGTCGGGGAACCCGTCGCGTGGAACGGCAGGCCGAGCCGCCGGCACTCGACCGCCGTCCGGAACACGTGGTAGTTGCTGGTCACCGCGACGACCCGGCGCGCGTCGGCGGGGAGCAGGTCCGCCGAGAACCGGAGGTTTTCCTCGGTCGTACGGGCCTGGTCCTCCCGCCGGATGCGGTCGTCGGGGACACCGCGGTCGCGCAGGTACGCCGCCATCGCTTCGGCTTCGGTGACGGTCTCGCCGGGACCGCACCCGCCGGAGACGACGATCAGCGGCGACGTCGCTTCCCGGGCCTGGAGCCGGATCGCGCGGTCGAGCCGCCCGGCGAGCAGCGGCGGCACGCGCTCGCCGTCGAGGCCGCAGCCGAGCACGATGATCGCGTCGAACCCGCTGCGGCGGCCGATCCGGCTGTACACCACGGAGTAGACCAGCAGCGACAGGAAGAGGAAGCCGAAGTACCCGGCCAGCACGGCGGCGACGGCCACCAGCGCCGAACCCCACCGGCCCAGCGGCGCGAACGCCAGTGCTTCCAGCGTGACCAGCCCGGCGCCCAGGCCGAGCGACAGCAGGTTTCCCGCGCTGCGCCCTTCCCGCCGCCACATCCGCACCCCGTTGGCGATGAGCGCGGTCGGCAGCACGAGGGCGACGAGCACCGCGACGACGCCGAGCAACCCGAGCAGCACCGGCGTCAGCCATTCGAGGTGCAGCGCGGCGCGCAGCAGCCACAACGCGGTCAGCAGCAGGGCCAAGCCGAGCCACACGGCGTTGCCCAGCCGCCGCGGCTCGCGCGCCACCCGGACCGCGAACACGACGAGGGCCACCCCGGCGGCAACCGGCAGCACCGCACCGGCGACGTTCACCCGGCCTCCCCTGGAATCACCCGAAAGCCTAGCCGCCGTTGCCCGGACGGGTGATCTGGCAGGCTGAACACCGTGACCGACCGGCAACCGGCGTTCGTCCTGCACGAGCACTTCCGTCCCCGGCACCACTTCGACCTCCGCCTGGAGGAGGACGGCGTGCTGCGGTCCTGGGCCGTCCCGCGCGGCCTCCCGCCGGACCCGGGAAGCGACCGGCTCGCGGTGGCGGTGCCCGACCACGCCCTGGACCACCTGGCCTACGAGGACGACACGAAGAAGATCGCCGACACGGGCTGGTGGGAGGAACACGACCGGACGGCCAAGCGCATCCTGTTCACGCTGCACGGCCGGGCTGGTGCGGTGCGGTACGCGTTGATCCGCACCGCCCGCGACTGGCTCCTGCACCGCACCCGCGATCAGCCGGGTGAGGCGGCGTAGCGGACGCCGCCCTTGGTCGTGCTCGGTCAGGCGGGCGACACACTGGCACCGGCATAAGACCGCCGCGCCGGGTGCATCGCCCGGTGGGCCCAGTACCCCAGCACTCCCAGCAGCGTGATCTCCAGAAGCATCATCAACCGCTCGACCAGGCCCGTCGCCACCGTGGGGAGGTGGCCGCCGAACACGACGTTCACCGCGAACGGGACGATGAACGGCAGGTAGAACGGGATCGCGCCCAGGGCCAGGCGCCGGGACCAGGTCGCGAACCGGCGCCAGCGCGGGTCATCGCGGTGGCGGCGGCCCAGCGCCCAGCCCACCACCGGCAAGCTCAGGCACGTCACCGCCGAGGCGTACAGGTGGATCTTGCCCGTCGCCGTGATCGCGCCACCCTGCGGGTCCTTCGCGAACACCACCACCGCCAGCAGACTCACGCACCACAGCGCCTTCGCCGCGACGAGCGCCGGGTTGGCCAGCAGGCCACGGCGGTAGAGCGCGACCAGCAGCAGCGCCGATCCCGTGCTCGTCAGCAGCAACGCGCCGTCCCACAGCCACCGGCCCGGGCTCAACGCGTAGTCGCTGAGCATCGTGCTGACCGGGTCGAGGGGCGCGAGCCTGCGGTCGACGTGCAGCACGGCGAGCAGGACGAGGGCGCCGGCGAAGGCGGCGAGCGCTCCGGGGACGAGCAGGCGGGCGCGCAGGCGGGGACGGACGGGTGCGGGACACAGCATGTAGGGAGACACTCCGGGGCGGTTCGGCTGGTTCAGGCGCAGCCGCGCACGCTACCCGTGACCTTTCCGTGACCATTGCCGACGCGCCCGCCCTGTGACGCAGGACACCGTCAGTGGTCGCCGTCCTGGGGGATTTCGGCCGAGTCCGTGAGCCGCAGCTTGCGCCGGGCGCGCTGGTAGAACGTCGTCATCCCGAGCCGGACCACCCGGGCCGCGCTCGGCCGGCCACGCAAGTCGAGGCGCTCGCCGGGAGAGACGTACCCCTCGACCTGGCCGTCGACCTCCACCGCCAGCCGGCCGCTGGTCGGCAGCAGCTCCAGCGTCACCTCGTCGTGCACCGAGAGCACCACGCCCCGGCTGTACGCCGAATGCGGCGCCGCCGGCGTCACCAGCAGGGCTTCCACCGACGGGCTGGTGATCGGGCCGCCCGCCGAGAAGCTGTACGCCGTCGAGCCGGTCGGCGTCGCCACCACCACCGCGTCGGCCGAGTAGCTCACGAACGGCTGGCCGCCGACCCGGACCGCGACCACCGCGCTGCCGTCGCCCGGCACGCGCACCACCGCGATGTCGTTGAACGCGGTGATCCGCCGCCCCTGCAGCGTCGCGTCCACGGCCAGCCGCGGCTCCACCGTGAACTCGTGGTCGTCGATCGCCGACAGCGCGCCGGGCAGGTCGGGGACGTCGACCTCGGCGAGGAAGCCGAGCTTGCCGAGGTTCACGCCGAGCACCGGCGCGCGCTGCCCGTCGGCCAGCCGCATGGCCCGCAGCATCGTGCCGTCGCCGCCCAGGCTGACCAGCAGGTCGGCCCGCCGCCCGAGTTCCTCGGCCGACACTCCCTCCGCCGCGCAGTTCAGCCGCACGATCTCGTCTTCGATGCCGAGGATTTCGATGTTCCGGTTGCCCGCCCAGCCGAGCACGGCTTCGACGGCGGCCGCGGAGTCGCGGCGGGGGTGCAGCACGAGTCCCGCGGAGTGCATGTCAGCGGCCCCGGGCGGGCGAAGAGAGCGTCATGCGCTCAGTCTGCCCCCTCCCGCCGCCGGTCGCCGCGAGAAGCGCAGCGCGCCGTCGTCGATCCGCCCGTGCCGGAGCTTGACGACGTCGTGCGCGTAGCTCATGCCCAGCTGCCACGGCGCCCGCGAACCCGCCTTCGGGAACTCGTCGATCGACCGCTGGACGTACCCGGCGTCGAAGTCCAGCAGCGGCCGCTCGGTGACCGCCGGGTCGTCGTTGACCGGCACGGCCTGGTCGTAGCCGTTGCGGTCGAGGTGGCGCAGCAACCGGACTACGTACTCGCCGACCAGGTCGGCCTTGAGCGTCCACGACGCGTTCGTGTAGCCGATCGTGAAGGCGAAGTTCGGCACGCCGCTGAGCATCATGCCCTTGTAGGCCATGGTCTCCGGCAGCTTCACCGGGTCGCCGTCCACCGACAGCTCGATGCCGCCGAAGGCCAGCAGCCGCAGCCCGGTCGCGGTGACGACGACGTCGGCCTCGAGCTCGCCGCCCGATTCGAGCCGGATGCCGTGTTCGGTGAAGGAGGCGATCCGGTCGGTGACGATCGAGGCGTCGCCGCGCTTGATGGACCGGAACAGGTCACCGTCCGGGACCAGGCACAGCCGCTGGTCCCAGGGCTGGTACCGCGGCTTGAAGTGGGTGTCGACGGCGTACCCGGGCGGCAGCTGCTTCACCGTGGCCTTGCGGATCAGCTTCTTCACCACGCCGGGGCGGCGCCGGCTGAGCTGGTAGATCAGCGTGCTGACCGCGACGTTCTTCCAGCGCGCGATCGGGTACGCCAGCCGCGGGCCGAGCAGCCCGCGCAGCCGGTTGGCCAGCGCGTCCTCCGACGGCAGCGAAAGGATGTAGGTGGGGGAGCGCTGCAGCATCGTCACGTGCGCCGCGCGGTCGGTCATCGCCGGCACGAGGGTCACCGCGGTGGCGCCGCTGCCGATGACGACGACCTTCTTGCCGGTGTAGTCGAGGTCCTCGGGCCAGTGCTGCGGGTGGACGACCGTGCCGCCGAAGTTCTCCAGACCGGGGAACTCGGGCGTGTGCCCGGCCGCGTAGTCGTAGTAGCCGCTGCACAGGTACAGGAACTTCGCGGTGAACTCCACCGGCTTCCCGTCGTGCTCGGCCTCGACCGTCCACCAGGCGTCCTCTGTGGACCAGGCGGCGCGGACGACCTTGTGCCCGAAGCGGATGTGCCGGTCGATCCCCGCGTCGGCCGCGGTGTCGCGGACGTACTTGAGGATCGACGGGCCGTCCGCGATGGCCTTCGCGTCGGTCCACGGGCGGAACCGGTAGCCGAGGGTCTGCATGTCCGAGTCGGACCGCACGCCGGGGTAGCGGAAGAGGTCCCAGGTGCCGCCGATCGCGGCACGCGCTTCGAGGATCGCGTAGCTCTTGCGCGGGAACGCGGAGCTCAGGTGGTGGGCGGCGCCGACGCCGGACAGCCCGGCGCCGACGATGAGGACGTCGAGGTGTTCGGTCATGTCAGACGGTCTCCGTCCGCCGGGCGCGCTGCAGCACGCGGGTCAGCACGGCGTTGTAGTGGGTGGGGGTGATCCGGGCGAGCGCGTCGAACAGGTAGGCGTCCGGGCCGACCAGGATGCGGGCCTTCCCGCGGTCGACGCCGGTGTGGATGATCGCCGCCGCCTTGTCCGGCGACGTCATGGTCATGGCCTCGAACTGCGCGGCCATCTGCTCGTGGGTGCGGCCCCGGCCCTCGGGGTCGCGGCGCACCCGGGCGTTGCGGGCGATGTTCGTCGTGATGCCGCCCGGGTGGACGGTCACCGCGCGGACGTCGGTACCACGCAGTTCCTGCCGCAGCGACTCGGTGAAGCCGCGGACGGCGAACTTCGCTGCGCAGTACGCGCTCTGGTACGGCACCCCGAGCAGGCCGTAGACGCTGGAGGTGTTGACGATCGCGCCTTCGCCCTGCTCGACGAGGATCGGCAGGAACGCCCGCGTGCCGTGCACGACCCCGTGGAAGTTGATGTCGTGCAGCCAGTCGTCGTCCTCGGGGACCGCGTCGAGCACCGACGAGGTGACCGCGACGCCGGCGTTGTTGAACACCGCGGCCAGCGGCGCCGGGAGCCAGTCGCGGACCTCGGCGGCGAACCGCAGCTGGTCTGCCGCGTCGCGGACGTCGAGGACGCGGGTCAGCACCTTGCCGGGCAGCGCAGCCGCGGTGGCCTTGAGGCCGTCTTCGTCGACGTCGGCGAGGGCGACCGGCGAGCCGAGCCGGGACAGCCGGGTGGCCAGCGCCCGGCCGATGCCGGACGCCGCGCCGGTGATGACCACCGGGCGGCCGGTGAGACTACGAGGTCGTGACATCGCTGCTCCTCGCGTGCTGGTCGATCAGGTCGAGGATCGTGGGCCAGGCGCCTTCGGGCAGGTCGTGGCCCATGCCGCGGACGGTCTCCAGCCGGGCGCCGCGGATGGCCCGGGCGGTGGCGGCGCCGCCGGTGGGGTGGACCATCCGGTCGCGGTCGCCGTGGATCACCAGCGTCGGCGCGGTGATCTTCCGCAGCAGCGGGGTCCGGTTGCCGGACTTCATGATGGCGGCGAGCTGGCGGCCGACACCGCCGGACGTCGGATCGCGGTCCCAGCCCGTCCCGGCCAGCTCGCGCACGAACGCCTCGTCGAAGGGGAAGCCGTGCGAGCCGATGTGGCGAAACATCCGGACGGCGCTCTCGACCGCCTCTTCGCGCGACTTCGGCGGCTTCGCGCCCATCATCCGCAACGTCGAGAGCGCGGGCCGGCCGAGCAGGCGCGACCCGGTCGTCGACATGATCGACGTCAGGGTGCGGATCCGCTCCGGGTGGAGCGCGGCGGTGGTCTGGGAGATCATGCCGCCCATGGAGACGCCCGCGATGTGGGCGGTCTCGATGTCGAGGGCGTCGAACAGGCCGGCGGTGTCGGCGGCCAGGTCCGTCAGGTCGTACTGCTGCGCGGGGAACCGTCCGGCGAGCATGCCGAGCAGGCTCGGTGGCCGGAAGCGCGGGTGCGTCGAGCGGCCGACGTCGCGGTTGTCGAACCGGACGACTTCGTACCCGCGCTCGGCGAGCTGCGCGCAGAAGGCGTCCGGCCAGCTGTGCAGCTGCTGGCCCAGCCCGGCGACGAGGACCAGCGGCTCGGCGCCGGTGTCCCCGATCCGCTCGTAGGCCAGGGAAATCCCGCGGCCGACCTCGGCGATCTGCTCGGTCAAGAAACACCTCCGATGGTGGTCCGGCGGCGCACGACCGCGCGGCCGCCCTTGGCGGGGGCGTAGGCCACGCCCCGCGAGTGCCAGCGTTCGCCGGGCTCGGTCGTCGGTACCAGCGTGAAGTCCCGCAGCAGGGTCCGCAGCACGACGGTCATCTCCATGGTCGCGAAGGCGGCGCCGAGGCAGCGGCGGGTGCCGCCGCCGAACGGGATCCACTGGTAGAGGTCCGGGCGCGTGCCTTCGAAGCGGTGCGGGTCGAAGGTGGCCGCGTGCGGGAAGACGGCGTCGTCGTCGTGGATCAGGGCGATGCTGACGAGGACGGCGTACCCCTTGGGCAGCGTCCACCGGCCGAGCTGGAAGCCGTCCTGCTTGACCTGCCGGGCGGTGAGGTCGATGACCGGGCGGGTGCGCTGGACCTCGAGGATGGTGGCGTCGAGGAGCTTCGGGTCGTCGTGCAGCTCGGCGAGCAGCGCGGGGTGGCGGCGCAGGCGCTCCACGCCCCAGGCCAGCGTGGTCGCGGTTGTTTCGTGGCCGGCGGTGAGGAGGGTGAGGAGCTGGTCGGAGATCTCTTCGCGGCTCAGCCCGGACCCGTCGTCGTAGCGGGTCTGCAGCATCATCGAGAGGACGTCGTCCTTGGCTTCGGCGCGCGCCTTGGCGATCAGCCGGTCGACGATGGCGTCGTACTCGCGGCGCATCCGTTCGAAGCGGCGCCACGGGTTGTAGCGACCCTTCTTCGAGATGGGCAGCACGGCCAGCCGTGAGCCGAGGGTGACGAACGGGGGGAGCAGTTCCCGCAGTTCGGCGAACTCGGCCCCTTCAGCGCCGAAGACCGCGCGGAGGATGGCGTTGAGGGTGATCCGCATCATCGACGGCAGCGTGGCGAACGCACGGTCTTCCGGCCAGCTCGCCAGTTCCCGCACGGTTTCTTCTTCGACGATCCGCTCGTAGGCGGCGAGCCGCCGGCCGTGGAAGGGCGGGACCAGCAACTTGCGCTGCCGTTTGTGCTCGGCACCGGAGAGGGCGAACATCGACCGCGGCCCGAGCACGCGCCCGAGGTTGACCTCGAGGTTGTCGACGAGTTCGGGCCCGGAGGTGAACAGTTGCTTGATCTCGGCGGGGTTGCTGATCACCACGGCGTTGCCGAAGATCGGCACGTTCACCGTGAAGGCGTCCCCGTAGCGGTCCTTGAGCCGCCGCATGCCGCGCAAGGGCTGGGTGAGCGCATAGGCACCCTGGACGGCGCGTGGCGCGGTGGGCCCCGGTGGCAGCGTCGCGGGGCGTGTCATGGTCGTCATCGACCCTCCCGGAAGGTGGTACGCGAACGTACCGTCGGTACGGTACGCCGGTGTACCATCTCGTTTCAAGGGAGGGGTATAGCGTGACTTCCGTGGACGTCGACACCCGCCGGCACCGGCAGCGCCTCTTGGACGGGCTGGCCGGATCGATCACCGAGGTGGGCTTCCGCGACACGACGGTCGCCGACGTCGTCCGCCGCGCCCGCACGTCCCGCCGGACGTTCTACGAGCACTTCTCCAGCCGCGAGGAGTGCCTGATCGCGCTCCTCGCCGAGGCGAACCGTTCGATGATCCGCCAGATCTCGGAAGCCGTGGACCCCCACGCACCCTGGGCGGTCCAGGTCCGCCAGGCCATCGAGGCCTGGATCGCCTGCGCGGAATCGGAACCGGCGATCACGCTGAGCTGGATCCGCGACGTCCCGGCATTGGGCGCACCGGCCCGCGACCTGCAACGCGACGCGATGGAGGGGTTCATCGCGATGACGCAGAGGCTGACCGACACCCCGGAAATGCGCGCGGCGGGGATCAAGCCGCCTTCACGGCAGCTGTCGATCATGCTGCTGGGCGGACTGCGTGAGCTGATCGCCACCACGGTGGAAGACGGCGGCCGGGCCGGCGACGTCACCGAGGTCGCGGTGCGCGCGTCGATCGCGTTGCTCGGCCCGGCCTGAGCGTCAAGACCTCCTGTATAACGTCATATATGACGGCTCAATTGGCAGCTTTCAGCGCCACTCCACCGTAAAGCTGGGTGTTGGTATAAGGATCATCAGAGATATCGCCGGGGCCACCCGGGCGCCACAGGGCGCAGCCGACCAGGCCGGGTTCGATCAGCTCGAAGTCGCCGAACATCGTCTCGACTTCCTCGTACGTGCGGGTGGTCGCCTGGTCCTGGCCCCGGGCCTGGTTGAAGGTGCCGACCGCGGTGTTGATCCGGTTGCCTTCCTGGTCACTGATCATGTGCGAAATCGCCAGGTAACTGCCGGCCGGGACGCGGCGGCGGTATTCGGCGAGCAGGGTGTGCGGGTCGCTGGCGTCGGGGATCCAGTGCAGCATGGCGACCATCAGCAGCCCGATCGGCCGGGTGAAGTCGAGGCGGCGCACGTCCGGGTCGGCGAAGAGGCCGCCGGGGTCGGTGAAGTCGGCGTGCGCGATGCCGGCGTTTTCGCTGGTGCGCAGGAGCATCTTGCTGTGCGCGACGGCGATCGGGTCGCGGTCGACGTAGACCACCCGGCAATGCGGGTCGATTTCGGCGGCGATCTGGTGGACGTTACCCACGGTGGGGATCCCCGAGCCGATGTCGAGGAACTGCCGGATGCCCAGGTCCATCAGGGTGCGCACGACGCGGCCGAGGAACGCGCGGTTGAGCCGGGCGACGTCGCGGATGCCGGGCATGATCTTTTCGGCCTGTTCCGCGGCGGCGCGGTCGGCCTGGAAATTGTGGGCGCCGCCCAGCAGGTAGTCGTAGGTCCGGGAACTGCTGGGTTTCGTCGTGTCGATACCCGGCGGGACCCATTCCTCTTCTTGATGTTGTGTCATCGTGCACCTCGCTCACCGTCGAACGAAGAACATACTCACTCACGCGGCGTCCCGCGATTACGCCATAGGTGTGACGGCAATTCAGCCGATGGGTGCTGTCGCGTGCCGCCGGTTGGGCCTAAGGTGGCAGTCCTCTTCCGGACTGCCAAGGAGAGGAAATGAACGTCCCGGTCGCACCAGGCCGCCGGCTCCTGCTGGGACACACTCCGTCGTTGTTGCGTCGGCGCGTCGGGTTCACGTCTTCCCTGCGTGCGCACGGCGATATGGTGCGCCTGTTCCTCGGTCCGCTGGAGACGTATTTCCTGACGAGCCCGGAGTTGGTCAATCACGTTCTCGTCACGCAGGCGACGAGCTTCTCGAAGGGGATCATCTTCGACCGTTTCCGGCCGTTCATGGGAAACGGGCTGGTGATGTCGGAGGGCGCGTTCCACCTGCGGCAGCGCCGGTTGATACAGCCCGCCTTCCACGCGGCTCGGCTGGCGGCGTACGCGGACACGATGGTGCGGGTGACCGAGGAGCTGACCGGTACTTGGCGGGCGGGTGAGGTGCGGCGGCTGGATGCGGACATGCAGCGGCTGGCGATCACCGTGGTCGGGGAGACGCTGTTCGCGACCGAGCTCGGGCGGCGGGCCGTCGCGGAGGCTCGCCGGTCGATCCCGGTGGTGCTCAAGGCGGGGATGGTGCGGGCGCTGTCGCCGCGGGTGCTCGAACACGTGCCGGTCGTGCCGGCGAACCGGCGGTTCGACCGGGCCGTGGACCGGCTCCGGCGGATCGTGCACGAGGTCATCGCCGGGTGGCGGGTCACCGGGGAGGATCACGGGGATCTGCTGTCGATGCTGATGCTGGCCCGCGATCCCGACACCGGTGAGGGCATGACCGACGACCAGGTTTACGACGAGGTGGTCACGCTGCTCACCGCGGGCAGTGAGACCAGCGCCGTGGCGCTGACCTGGCTGTTCCACGAGCTGGCGCGGCATCCGGAGGTGGCGGGCCGGGTGCGGGCCGAGGTGGACGAGGTGCTGGCCGGCCGGGCGGCCACGTTCGCCGACGTCGGGAAGCTGCCGTACCTGCGCCGGGTGGTCGGTGAGGTGCTGCGGATGTACCCGATCTGGATCTTGATGCGGCGGGCCTTACGGGACGTCGAACTCGGCGGGGTGCGGTTGCCCGCCGGGACGGAGGTCATGTTCAGCCCGTTTTCGCTGCACTTCGATCCGCGGTTCCACGAAGACCCGGAGCGGTTCGATCCCGATCGCTGGCTGCCCGAGCGGGCGGCGCGCGTTCCGAAGGGGGCGTACCTCCCGTTCGGTGCGGGCGGCCGGCAATGCATCGGGCAGGCGTTCGCGCACACCGAGATCACGCTGGTTGCGGCGACCGTGCTGGCCGGGTGGGACCTGTTTCCGGTGCCGGGGGTGCCGGTGCGCCTCACGGTGACGTCGGCGGCCTATCCGGACCGGATGCCGATGACCGTGCGGCCCCGGCGAGCGGTCTGATCCGTTTTTTCGATCGTTTTGTTCGGCTGATTTCTTTCGGAGGTATGTTTCCGTGTCCGAAATCCGTGGTGGGATGACGCGTGCCGCCGGTCGGCGCCGGCGGGGTGTCGTGCTCGTGCTGGTGGCTCTCGGTTTCCTGCTCCTGCCTGTTTCCGCCAGGGCGGAGGGTGCGAGCTGCCGGGAGGTGTATTTCCCGGTGACGCTCGTGGCGCTCCCGCAGACGATGCACGGCACCTTGTGCGTGCCCGCGGGGGGTGCGAACACGGTGCAGGTGCTGATTCCGGGTGGCACGTACAACAGTTCGTACTGGGACATCGGGTACCAGCCGGAGATCCGGTCGTACCGGCTGGCGATGAACAATGCCGGGTACGCCACGCTCGCGCTCGATCGGCTGGGGACCGGGGGCAGCACGACTCCGCCGAGTGCGGTGCTGACGACGATCACCGAGGCCGCGGTGGTGCACCAGGTGATCCAGGCGGTGCGGTCGGGCTCGCAGGGTGCGCGGTTCGGGAAGGTGATCCTGGCCGGGCATTCGTTCGGGTCGGGTACCGCGAGCATCGAGGCGGGCACGTTCCGGGATGTCGATGCGGTGCTGGTGACGGGGCTGGCGCACAAGCTGAACCTGACCGGGACGGCGGCGGTGTTCGCGGCGACCTATCCGGCCCTGCTCGACCCGCGGTTCGCCAGGGGCGGTTACGACCCCGGTTACCTGACGACGATGCCGGGCAGCCGGTACGCGATCTTCCACGCACCGGGGCCGAAGGTCGACGGCGCGATCGCTTTCGACGAGGCGACCAAGGACACCTCGGCCTACGAGCAGGCGGCCGATCTCTTCCCGATCGGCATCATCGCGCCGTATTCGCTGCTGATCAACCGCCCGGTGATGGTCGTGCTGGGCCAGGACACGGTGTTCTGCGGGCTGTTGGCGACCAATTGTGCGTCGGCGGGCGGGATCAAGACGTCGGAGACGCCGTACTACGCGGCCGGAGTGGACCTGACGACGTACGCGCTGCAGGGCTACGGGCACGCGATCAACTACGCGCCCAATGCGCCGGACTACTTCCGGGCGGTGATCGACTGGGCCGATCGGGAGGTCGGCCGCTGAGGCCGTGACCAGCGGTCTCGAAAGTTTCGACGGGTGACGAGCCGTGTAAGTTTCACGGCTCGGGTGTCCTTTGTGGACTGCGGACAGTGGTCCTGAGGAGGCAAAGCGTCCCGGTCCGGCGGTGGAAGTGGCTGGGCCGGTGCGTGTGCATTGACAATCACGCTGCCGGAAGTTCAGGCTTGCCCGACGCATGTTAGCGATAACAGTCTTGCTTGGACGAATACCGATCTGGCCGTCCAACGGCGGGTAGCTGACCGGGAGAAGATCGTCATGAACAGAAGAAGTATCAGCCGCAGGAGCCGGCACCTGATGGCCGTGTCCGCCGCCGCGGCGACGGTCGCGGTGACGGCGTTGTTCGGCGCCGGTGCCGCGGAAGCCGACGCCACCGGCGCCCTGCGCGGCGTCGGTTCGGGCCGCTGCCTGGACGTCCAGAACGCCAACCAGGCCGACGGCACAGGGGTGCAGATCTACGACTGCTCGGGCGGTGCCGGCCAGCAGTGGACCTCGACCGCCAGCGGCCAGCTGACCGTGTTCGGCAACAAGTGCCTGGACGTGGCCGGCAGCGGGACCACCGCCGGCACCAAGGTGCAGATCTGGACCTGTCACGGCGGGGCCAACCAGCAGTGGCGGGTGAACTCCGACGGCTCGGTCGTCGGGGTCCAGTCCGGGCTCTGCCTGGACGTCACCGGCGCCGGCACGGCCAACGGCACCGCGGTCGCGATGTGGACCTGCCACGGCGGCAGCAACCAGCAGTGGACCGGCCTGTCCGGCACCACACCGACCACCACCACGACGACGACCGGCGGCGGCACCGGCTGCTCCCTGCCTTCGACGTACCGCTGGTCCTCCTCGGGGGCGCTGGCGCAGCCGAAGAACGGGTGGCTGTCGCTCAAGGACTTCACCAACGTCGTCTACAACGGCAAGCACCTCGTCTACGGCTCGACGGTCAACTCGTCCGGGTCGTACGGCTCGATGGCCTTCAGCCCGTTCACGAACTGGTCGGACATGGCTTCGGCCGGCCAGAACGGGATGAACTCCGGCACGGTCGCCCCGACGCTGTTCTACTTCGCGCCCAAGAACATCTGGGTGCTGGCCTACCAGTGGGGGCAGTGGCCGTTCATCTACCGCACGTCGAGCGACCCGACCAACCCCAACGGGTGGTCCGCGCCGCAGCCGCTGTTCACCGGCAGCATCTCCGGCTCCGGCACCGGCCCGATCGACCAGACCCTGATCGCCGACGGCTCGAACATGTACCTGTTCTTCGCCGGTGACAACGGCAAGATCTACCGGGCGAGCATGCCGATCGGGAACTTCCCGGGCAGCTTCGGGTCGAACTACACGACGATCATGAGCGACACGCAGGCCAACCTGTTCGAGGCCGTCGAGGTCTACAAGGTGCAGGGCCAGAACCAGTACCTGATGATCGTCGAGGCGATGGGCTCGGGCGGCCGCTACTTCCGGTCGTTCACCTCCAGCAGCCTGAGCGGTTCGTGGACCCCGCAGGCGGCCAGTGAGAGCCGGCCGTTCGCGGGCAAGGCCAACAGCGGTGCGAGCTGGACCAACGACATCAGCCACGGCGACCTGGTCCGCACCAACCCCGACCAGACCAAGACCATCGACCCCTGCAACCTCCAGTTCCTCTACCAGGGCAAGGACCCGGCAGCGGGCGGCGACTACAACCGCCTCCCGTGGCGCCCGGGCGTGCTGACGCTGCAGCGCTAGCACCCGACCGATCCGAGGAGGAGCCCCGGCCGACCACCGGCCGGGGCTGCTCCTCGTTTTCGTGAATCACCCGGAAATTGCACTGGGACCCGTTTCCGCGCCTTCCGTGCCACCCGGTCGGGGCCGGCGGGGTGCTGGCCGCCGCCTCGCTCGGCCCGGACGCGCACGCCTATCCCGCGCGGGTGCAGGTGTTCGTGGCCAATAGCGGTTCGGACAACGTCACCGTGTACGACACCCGTCGCGACCGTGCCGGTCGGCAGCGAACCCGAGGGCCTCGCCGTGACGTCCTGACCCCGGGTCACCGCGGGCGGCCGGTCGGCGGCGGCGAGTACGTCACGGTCGTCCCGCCGCGTACGCAAGTCGCGGCCGGAGACGTCGGTGCGGCCGTCAGCGCGACGACGTCGGCGCCGCACACCGGCGGTGGCGCTTCACCGCCCGAGGCGAATCCGACCACCGCGGCCACCGCGCCGGCCGCCACGAGACCTCCGGCGCCCGCCCACGCGAGGCCACGCCTGGCTCGCGCCGGGGCTTCCGGCAGCGACACCCGCGGGCGCGCCACCACGTCGATCGCGAACGGTTCCGAACGCTCCGCCCGGAAATCCTCTTCGCCGGCGAGGAACCGGCCGTACACCGTGAGCGCGATGGCCCGCGTCCGGCACAACGCGCCCGCGACCGTCGCGGGATCGCCGTCGGGGGACAAGAATCCGTGCAGCAGCACCAGCGGGCGGCCGTACTCGTCGCGCGGCTCGCCGCCGGATTCCACCTCGGTCACGGCGTGCTCGGCCCAGACCAGGACCCCGTACGGCGTCGGCGCGGCACGCGATGGCACGTCGTCCAGCGGTGTCGCGGTGGCTTCGAGGAATCCGTGCTCCGGCAGGAAGCCCGGCACCAGCAGGGCCGAGTAGCCGCGCCGCCGTCCGCGGGCGATCAGGAACGGCCACGCCCGGCCCGTCACCAGTCGCCCCAGCGGTCGCCGCCGAGGCGGGACACCGGCAGTTTCGCTTCGAGCACGGCGACCTGGCGCTGCAGTTCGCCGACCACGCGCCGGCGGGCCTGGACGTAGTGTTCGGCCAGCTGGTCGGCCTCGCCGAGCCGGGCCATCCGGGCGCTGCGCTCGGCCGGGTCGTCGTGCGGGCGCAGGGTGTCCAGCAGCAGCATCAGGCTCGACTCGGCGACCAGGCCCGCGCCGAGCGCCGACGCCAGCACCCGCGCGGCGTTGGCGGTGAGGTAGCCGCCGAGGGTTCGCAGCGCCTCGGCCGGGCCCATCCGCAGCCGCCGTTGCGCGGCCGCGAGCAGCTCCGCGCGGGTGGCCCGGTCGAGGGCGAGTTCGGTCTGGCGCAGGATGTCCGGCACGACCACCGACAGCGCGGCTTCGACGTTGCCGGGCCGGAACTGCCCGTCGGGCTTCTTCCGGACCAGGCCGTCCGAGAAGACGGCGAAGTCGTGCCCGACCGCGGTCACCGGGATCAGCCGCACGATCCGCCGGGCGCTGTGCACCTTGACCAGGTCGGCGAACCCCGACGTCCGCATCAGCCGGTCGCGGACGATCCGCAGCCGCTCGTTCTCGTCCGGGTGCAGGTGGTCGAGCAGGTCCCACTTGGTGATGACGAAGACGATCGGGCTGCGCACCGGCAGCATCGCGTTGATCATCGCGTCGAGGGACGCCTCGAGCATCAGCATGCCCCGCTGGTCGCCCTGTTCGGCCTGCAGCAGGCGGAAACCGTCGATGATGCCGACGAGCGCGTCGGCGCCGGCGATCGCCTCCAGCAGCGTCGCCTGCGCGGTCGAGCCCGGCGCGTCCGGGTCGGTCAGCAGCTCGCCCGGGTACTCGAGGTAGCCGAGCTTGACGACGGGTTCGGCCGCGCCGGCGACGTCGGTCAGCACGCTGAACTCGAACTCGCGCAGTTCGCCGCGGGTGGTGCCGCGCGGCCACTCTTCGTGGACGTCGGCCGCCTTGCGGTACCACCGGTTCAGTTCGATCAGCTGCTCGTGCGGCACGCGCAGGTAGAAGCCGCGGTCGCCCGGGGTCTGCAGGCGGCGGTAGATCCCGGTCAGCAGCAGCGTCTTGCCCGAGCCCTGCAGCCCGAGCGTGACGATCCGGAACGCCGGGATGCCCCCGGGTGGGCCGGCGAGGAGCGCCGCGGGCTTGTCCGCGCGCCGGCGGCGGCGTCGTCGCCAGAGCAGCGCGGCCACCAGCGACAACGCGAGAAGGATCAGCAGGACGCTCACGGTTTGTCCCCTTCCGTCATCGAGACGGAGCCGCGAGCCGCCCGGGAAATACGCCGGACCCGCCGGTGTATCTGCCGGGCGTTTCCGGGCTCTGTCAGGCACAGCTCCCACTGCGGAAGGAACGACCATGCCGGAACCGAAGATCCACCACGCCCGCGCCGACGCCGAACGCGCCCGGCTGCTGACGGGCACCACTTCGCCGTTCACCATCACCGTCGAGTTCGCCGGCGGGTTGACCCAGGTCCAGCAGGACGCCTTCGCCGCGGCCGCCGATCGCTGGGCGACGGTGATCGTCGGCGACCTGCCGGACGTCGTCTTCGAGGGCGAGCCGATCGACGACGTGCTGATCGTCGCCAAGGGCGCCGACATCGACGGCGAGGGCCACATCCTCGGCCAGGCGCGCATCACCCACGTGCGGCCGGCGGGCCCCGAACCATGGGCGCTGCTGCCGGTCCGCGGGGAGATGACGTTCGACCGGGCCGACCTGGCCAAGATGGAGGCCACCGGCATCCTCGGGGACGTGATCACTCACGAGATGGGCCACGTCCTCGGCGTCGGCTCGCTCTGGGGTCCCAAGGGACTGCTGGTCGGCAAGGGCACCAGCGACCCGGTGTTCGCCGGCCCGGCGGCGATGGCCGAGTACCACAAGCTGCGGCTCGGGGCCGGCGAGCCGGTGCGGGTGCCGGTGGAGGACACCGGCGGGCCGGGCACCCGGGACGTGCACTGGCGGGACCGCACCTTCGGCAACGAGCTGATGACCGGTTTCGTCGGCCACGCCCCGAACCCGCTGAGCCGGGTCACCGTCGCTTCCCTCGGCGACCTCGGCTACCAGGTCGACATCGACGCGGCGGACGCCTACGAGCTGCCCGCGGACTTGGCGCCGACGGCGGCGGCGGGCGTGGCGGTGCACGCGCTGGCGGTCACGCCGGCCCCGGTCGAGCTGTCCCGGCAGGACGTGCGCGGCTGAGCAGCCGGGTCCGTGGCCGGTTCCGCCGCCGCGGAACCGGCCACCGGGCCGGTCAGCAGCTCGAATGCATCTTCAGGTGGACGATGTCGTCCCAGAGGCCGGTGTCGAAGGTCGCCCAGGCCCGGAACCGGTAGCGTTCGGCGCTGCTCGGCATGTTCTGCACGAACTTGCGCCAGTCGCCGCCGACCGGGTGTTCGGTGGCCAGCGACCCCAGGATCGCCCGGTTGGCGTCGAGCAGGTCGACGTGCCAGATGACCCAGGCGTCGTCGTCGTCCCCGCTGGTCACCGTGGCGTCGAAAGCGGCGGTCCCGTTGGGGAACAGGGTCCACTTGGCGCCCTCGAACATCGTGCAGTCCCCCTTCCGGATCAGCCCCCAGGTGAATTCCCACGGCGTCCAGCCGCTGAGCCGTTTCGCTGAGGCGTTCGCCGCCTCCATGATGACCGACGGATCCATGTCGAGTGCCTTTCCGCTCGTCCGCAGTGCTACCGCCGGACAGAGCCGCGGGGGAGGCGCTTGATACCGGTCACCGGCCGGGTGTCGCGGGCAGGGCGAGGGAGAGGGCGAGGTTCCCGTCGAGGAACATCAGCCCCCGCGCCCCGAACTGCCGGAAGGCGGCTTCGACCGCGGGCACCCCCACGGTGAGGCCGAGTTCGCGGTGCACGGCCGCGGCGGTGCGGGGCCGGTCCACACAGGCGAGGTAGAGCGCGGCGAGCGTGTCGCGGAAGGTGTGGGTGCCGCGGCTGCCGGGGTGGCGGCCGTCGTAGATCTGCAGGAATCCCGGGGCGCAGCGGTACACCAGCACCGGTTCCGGGGCCGCCTGCCAGGCCACCGACCACGCCGAAACCGCCTCCCGCAGCGGCGCGTAGACCTCCGCCGGCAACTCGTCCTCGGGTTCGTACTCGAAGAAGTAGGCCACCCGGCGGACGTCCACCGCGGGCGGGTAGACCTGCCGGTAGCTGGGCTCGGGTTCCCGCGCCCGCAGCGGGAACCGGCCGGGCCGGGTGAACAGCGGGCTGAACCGCTCGAGCCAGAGCCGGGCCGCGCCGGCGGGCGGCTGGAGGTGGACCAGGTGCGGGATGACCGCCGCCTGTTCGGCGTAGGCCCCGGCCGGTTCGCCCGGGAACCCCCAGAGGATGTTCCAGGCGACGGAGATGCCGTAGTAGCGGGCCCAGCGCAGGAGGTTGACGTTCTGCGCCGCCCGGACCCCCTTGTCCATCAGGCGGAGCACCTCGGAGCTCAGCGACTCCAGGCCGGGCTGCAGATGCGTGACTCCGGCGGCGGCGAGCTGCTTCAGCTGGGCGCGGGACAGGTTCGCCTTGACCTCGTAGAAGAGCTGGTACTCCCGGCCGGCCTCGGCCAGGGCCGGGACCAGTGTGTTGAGGTAGCCGGGCTCCATGATGTTGTCGACCGCGTCGAACCGGAACGTCCGGTACCGCCGTGCCTGCCGGTCCAGTTCGCCGAGCACCCGGGACGGCGACTTGGCGCGGAACCGCATGGTGGTGCCGTTGAGCCCGCAGAACGTGCAATGGTGCTTGGCGCCCCACCAGCACCCGCGCGCCGACTCGAACGGCAGGGCGACGTGCCCGGTCGGCAGCCCGAGCCGGCCGGCCCGCTCGAAGTACTCGTCGTAGTCCGGCACCGGCAGGTCGTCGAGCCGGTCGTGCGGCGCCTCGCCGGGGGTGGAGACGACCTCGTCCCCGGAGTCGCCGGCCCGCCGGGCGACTCCGGGGACGGTCGCCGGGTCCGTGCCGGTCGCCAGCGCCTCCAGCAGGCGCGGGAACGCGACGTCCCCTTCGCCGAGCACGGCGAAGTCGATGCAGTCGACGGACCGGACCAGCTCCAGGCCCATCTCGCCGTCGAAGTTGGCCCCGCCGAACACGGTGACGACGCCGGGATCGCGGTCCTTGAGCCGGCGGGCCAGCGCGAACGACGCCACGTTCTGCTGGAAGGTGCAGCTGAAGCAGACGATCCGGGCCCCGGCGAGCTCGCCGGCGACGGCGTCGAGGAACGCGGGCACGTCCCGGTCCCGGACGGCCGCCAGCCACTCCGGGGCCGCCCCGGCGGGGTCGTCCAGGTAGGACAGTTCGGCGCCGGCCTCGGCGAGCAGCTTCCCGTCCGGGTCCGGTGCGGCGTCGCCGAAGGCCGCGACGGAGAAGAGCCAGTCGCCGAGCTGCCGGCCGCGGTGGTCGGCGAGCTTCCGGTACCGCTCGAGGCCGATCCGGACGGCGAAGTCGAGGTTCAGGTGCAGTGTGCGGACGGGGAACCCGTGCCGTTCCCCGATCGCCTTGAGCAGCCCGAGCTGGATGGACGGCCGATCGGCGTCGAGGAACGGCATCGAAACGAGGACAACGGGTGAGGTGGTCATGGCCGGGCTCCAACCCCGCACGCGGCGGCTTCAGGTGCTACCGGATGAAGGACGCCTTGATGAACCGCGGCACCACGAACGCCGCCGAGGAGTCGGATTGGTAGTTCACCAGCAGCTCCTGCTGCTCGGGCGTGAAGGACTCGTCGAACTCGGAGCTGAACGCCTCCGTGATCCGGCGCTCGACCGCGTTCTCCTTCGCCGTCGCGAGCCAGGCGAACCAGAGCACCGCGGACAGGAATTCCTGCTGCTCCTCCGGGAGCGCCTTGGCCAGTTTCTTCAGATTCGGCCAGAAATCGGCGAGGTCCGCCGGCTGGTCCTTTTCGGACATTTTTCCTCCGGTTCGGTGACTATCCACTGTGTACTTCGGCCAGTCTCATCCGTACTTCGTCCGCCTCCGGGTGCGCGAGGTGGGCGAGGATGTCGTGCGCCCGCTGCCAGCCGGACCGGGCGGCCTCGGCCTCGCCCAGTTCGTGGCGGAGGTTGGCGAGCTCGATCAGCACCCGCGCCTCCGTCACGAGGTTTCCGTTGCGGTGCACGATCTCCAGCGCCCGCTCGTAGCAGGCGATCGCCCGGGGGTGGTCCCCGAGCTGCTTGTGGGCGTAGCCGATGCTGTGCCAGCTCTGGGTGGCGCCCATCTGGTCGCCGAGCTGCGTCTGCAGGTCGAGGGCCCGCCGGCAGTACGCGATGGCCTCGGCGTGCGCGCCGAGCAGGGTGTGGAACCAGCCGACGGCGTTGAGTGCCGTCGCCTCGCCTGCTCGGTGCCCGGCCGCCTGGAACAGCTCGAGGGCCTGTTCGGCGTGCGGGAGCGCGTCCGCGGCGAGGCCTTGCTTGTCGAGCAGCCAGGCGAACTGGCGGTGGGCGTGGGCTTGCCCGACGACGTCGGCGCTCGCGCGGTACAACTCCAGGGCCGCTCCGAGGTCGGTGCCGGCTTCGGTGTGCCGGCCGAACCTGGCGTGCGTGCCGCCCAGGTGCAGGTGGGCGAAGGCCTGCTGGCGCCGGTCACCGAGCCGGCGCGCGGCGGCCAGTGCGGTGGTGAGCACTTCCTGCTCGTCGTGCCAGTACCCGCGCATGTTCAGGAACCGCTGCATCGACCAGGCGAGCTCCCAGACCCGGGCGTCGAACTCCGCGTCCGCGTGCACGGCCTGCAGCAGCACCCGGTGCTCGGCCTCGAACCACGCCAGCGCCCGCCGGTGGTCGGTGATCCGGTCCGGCTCGGCTCCCTCGGGGAGCGGGGTCAGCTCGGGCGGCACTTCCAGCCGCGGGTCGAGGAAGCCGTCGGCGAGGTAGGCGGTGTGGGCGTAGTGGCCGAGCAGCCGGTGCGCCGCCACGGCCCGCCCGGCGGGGGACTCCTCCTCGGACGCCAGCTCCGCGGCGTAGGCGCGCAGCAGGTCGTGCAGGGTGTAGCGGCCGGGGGCCGGCTCGGCGATCAGGTGCGCGTGCGCCAGCTCGGTCAGCAGCACCCGGGTCCGTCCCGCGGGCAGCCCGGCCAGGCTCGCCGCCGCCGGCGTGCCGAGGTCCGGGCCGGGGTGCAGGCCGAAGAGGCGGAACAGCCGGGCCGCCGCGGGATCCAGCCGCAGGTACGACCAGGAGAACACGGCCCGGGGGTCGGTCGCCGGGTCGGCGGCGGCGAACTCGTCGAGGCCACACGCGTCCCGCAGCTGGCCGGCCAGCGCGGCCAGCCCGAACCCGGGGTGGATCGCCGCGCGCGCCGCCACCACCGCCAGGGCCAGCGGCAGGTGCGCGCACAGGGCGATGATCTCGTCCGCCGCCGCGGGCTCGGCCGCGATCCGGTCCGCACCCAGCCGGCCGCGCAGCAGCGCCCGCGCCTCCGCGGTGTCCAGGAGGTCGACGGCGAGGGGACGCGCGCCGGCCGTGACCAGACCGGTGAGCTGGTCGCGGCTGGTCACCAGCACCACGCTGCCCGGCGCCCCGGGCAGCAGCGGGCGCACCTGCCCGGCGTCACGGGCGTTGTCCAGCACGACCAGCACACGCCGGTTCGCCAGCAGCGTCCGGTACAGGCCGGCCTGCGCGTCGAGGGTGCGGGGGATCCGGTTGTCGGGGACGTCCAGGGCTTCGAGGAACCCGCGCACCGCGTCGGCCGGGGCCACCGGCGACCCGGTCGGATCGAAACCGCGCAGGTTCACGTACAGCTGGCCGTCGGGGAACTCGCCGGCCACCGAGTGGGCCCAGTGCAGCGCCAGGGCCGTCTTGCCGACCCCGGCGGTGCCCGACAGGACGACGATCCGCGGGGCGGGGGACCGCTCGCTCCCGATCTCGCCGAGCCGGCGCAACGACCGCTCCCGGCCCGCGAACCCCGGCGTGTCCGGGGGCAGCTGTGCCGGGACGGAAGCCGGCGCGGCGCGCGGGCCGGGCGGCAGCTCGCCCCGCAGGATCTCGCCGTGCAGGGCTCGCAGCTCGGCGCCCGGATCGGTGCCGAGCGCGTCGGCGAGCCGGGCGCGGACGGCGGCGTAGCGCTCGATCGCCTCCGCGTCCCGCCCCGCGGCGTGCAGCGCGCGCATGAGCAACGCTTCGAGCGGCTCCGCGAGCGGGTACTCCGCCGCCAGCTCGGGTAGCGCGCCGATGACCGTGCCGGGCCGGCCGAGCCGGAGTTCCAGCTCGCCCCAGGTGACGGCCGCGTCGAGCCGGCGGCGGTGCCAGGCCGTGCGGACCTGCTCGGCCCAGTCGCCGTGGAGGCCGGCCAGCGGCGCACCCCGCCAGCCGCGCAGGGCCTCCGACAACGCGGCGGCCCGGTCGGCGTCAGAGGCGCGAAGATCGTTGCCCCGGTCGACCAGGTGGGCGAACCGGTGCAGGTCGACGACACCGGGGTCGATTTCCAGCAGGTAACCCGCGGTTTTCCGGGTGACCCCGGCCGGCGTACCGGTCAGTTCCGTCACCCGATCGAGGAGCCGGCGTATTCGGCTCAGGTGGGAATAGACGACATTGCGCGCCTCTTCCGGCGGGTTTTCACCCCAAACCCGATCAATCAGCGTCTCCATCGGAACCGGGCGCCCGGCATCGACCGCCAATGCCGCGAGAACGGCCTGCTGCCGTGGGGTCCCGACGTCCAGCGGCTCTCCCGCGACGCGCAGCTGCACCGCCCCGAACAGCAGGAACTCCATGCGGCGGACTCCCCGTGCTCGACGCGTCCGGACCGGCCACGTCGATGCTGCCCGCACCGCAAGGTCTCTGCAAGGTCGGCGTCCAGGGCGTGGCGGAATCGTGAACCCGGGAACAGCCGAGTTCGAGGAGGGACCATGCGGGACGAGTCGGCGGGACGATTGCTGGAAAATGCGGCCCGAGGTGCGGAATGGGCTTGGCGGGAGCTGGTCGACCGCTATTCTTCGCTGATCCACGCGGTGTGCCGGCAACACCGGATCGGCGATGCCGACGCCCAGGACATCAGCGGCGCGGTGTGGCTGCAATTGGTGGCCAACCTGGCGCAGATCCGCGAACCGGACGCGCTGCCCGGCTGGCTGCGCACCACCGCCCGGCACGAGTGCCTGCGGCTGCTGCGTCACCGGAACCGGCAGATCCCCACCGAGGCCACGATGTTCGCCGACCCCGAGGGCCCCGCGCCCGACGCCACGATCATCGGAGCCGAGCGGCTGGTCGCCGCCCGCACCGCCTGCGCCCAGCTGTCGCGGCCGGACCGGGAGCTGCTCTCGCTGCTGTTCGACGACCCGCCCCGGTCCTACCGGGAAATCAGCACGACGCTGGGGATTCCGGTCGGCTCGATCGGCCCGTCGCGCGCCCGGTGCCTGGCGAGGGTGCGCAACACGCCGGCGATCGTCGCGCTGCTGGCCGCGGAGCGGCAGGACTTCCCTGGGCACACTTCCCGGAGCGGGCGGGCCACCGCTTGATACACGCGCCCGCGAGCGAACCTCACCCGGCCGGCAGCGCACCTGTCACCGGCCGCTGGAGACATCCACCTGAGCTGGCAGGCGGTTCGCGCCGCGACACCACCGTAGCCTCGCGCAGCCCGTGCGGTGACCGGAAAAACGGCGTCGTTTCCTGCCACCCGGGTTACGCCGATCGGGCCATCCGCGGCGGCCCGATTTCCCTTTGTATCTGTGGTAAAGCTCGTTGCCCCTTTAGCAATGAGCTCAGGCAGAGGGAGATGGCATGGGTCGGCCAGAACGCCCGCTGGACCTCACCGCCGGACCGATCGCCGCCTTCGCTCACGAACTGCGGGCGTTGCGGAGCCGGGCCGGGAACGCCAGCTACCGGGAACTCGCCCGGGCCGCGCACTTCGCGCCGTCAGTGTTGTCCAGTGCCGCCAGCGGCCGCCGGCTGCCGACCCTGGCCGTGACACTGGCCTTCGTGTCCGCCTGCGGCGGGGACCGCCTGGCGTGGGAACAGCGCTGGCGGAGCATCGCCGGCCAGAAGGGAGACGACGAACCACCGAAGTCCCGCGGCAGAACCGTCCGGCCGGCGCAACTACCACCCGGCTCGAGAACCTTCGTCGGCCGGCAACCGGAGCTCGCGAACGCCGTCGCGGCGAGCGGCCCGGGGACGGCGCCGGTGCTCGTCACCGGGCCGATCGGAACCGGCAAAGTCACCTTCGCCCTGCGGCTGGCCGAAGAGATCACCGCGGGCTTCCCGGACGGGCAGCTCTACGCCGACCTCGGTGAAGGCCGCTCGACCGACGGCATCGTGCGGGGCTTCCTGCGCGCCCTCGGCGTGGCGGCCCACCTCGTGCCCGACGACCCGGCGCACCGGATCGACCTGTACCGGTCGCTGCTGGCCGAACACCGGCTGTTCGTCCTGCTCACCGGCGCGGCCACGGAGGCACAGGTGCGGCCGCTGCTCGGCCGGTCGGCCCACAGCCAGGTCGTAGTGACCAGCCGCGCCCGGCTACCGGCCCTGGAGGACGCCCACCGGGTCGAGCTGACCGCGTTCACCCGCCCGGAATCGCTGGCGCTGCTCGGGAAGCTCGCCGGCGAACGCCGGATCCACGCCGAACACGCCGCAGCGGACGCCATCGCCGCCCGCTGCGGCGATCTGCCGCTGGCCGTCAGCGTCATCGGGCGCAAGATCGCCGCGCGCCCGGAACGGGCGATCACCGTCACCACCGGCCGGGACCGGCTCCTGGACAGCCTCAGCGTCGGGGACGTCAACGTCCGCGACCGCTTCACCGCGGCGTACGAAAGCCTTCCCGCCGCCGGACGTGCGGCCGTCCACCACTTCGGGACCGGCAGCGTGACACCGGCGCGCATCGCCGCGGCCATCGGGGTCGCCACCGAGACCGCCGACGAGCTCCTGGAATCCATTGTGGACGCCGGGCTCCTCCGGCGCGCCGACGTCGCCGGTCGCTACGCGATTCCCGAGCTGGTCAAGGTGTTCGCCGCGGAAGCGGCGGCGAGATTCCCGGGTCGCCGGGAATAGTTCCCCTACCCTCCGGGAACCGGCCGAACCTAGCCTTCGTGCATCGGGCCGGCGGCGCTCACTGTCCACTGTGTACGCAGCGGGCTCCCGCGCGCCGCCGGCCGTCGTGAGTTCGTGACCACGGAGGTGACTGTGCGACCGACCAAGGAGGTGGCCGGGTGACCGGCAGTACGCGGACCGGCGTCTTCGCGGTGCTGCGGGCGACCCCCGCCCCGGTCAGGTACCTGCTGGCCGGCATGCTCGTCAACCAGCTGGGCGCGTTCGTCCAGACGTTCCTGGTGCTGTACCTGACCTTCCGGGGCAGCTCGCCCGGGTTCGCCGGGGTCTGCCTCGCCGCCTACAGTGTGGGCGCGATCTTCGGCGCCATGCTGGGCGGCGAGCTGACCCACCGGTTCGGCGGCCGGACGACGATCGTGGCCGTGATGACCTGCGCGGCGCCGCTCGTCGCGTCGATCCCGCTGGTCCGGGGCGTGCCCGCGGCTCTGCTCGCGGTGGTCGCGCTGTCCGGGCTGGCCATCCAGGCCTACCGGCCGGCGGCCGCGGTGCTGCTCGCCGAGTCCATGCCCGAAGAGCACAAGGTCATGGGCTTCTCGATGATGCGCATCGCGCTGAACATCGGCGCCGCCGTGGCGCCGCTGCTGGCGGCCGTGCTCATCCTGGTGAACTGGGACCTGCTGTTCTGGCTGGACGGCGCGACCGCGGCGGCGTGGGCGCTGCTGGCCTTCACCCTGCTCCCGCGGCGCACCGCGGACCGGCACCGCACCGAGCCCGGCAGCGCTCCGGCGAGGGCCGCGAGCGCCCGTGCGGTGTACGGGACGATGCTGCGCGACACCCGGTTCCTCTGCTACCTGGTAGCCGGCGTGTTCGGCATGATGGTCTACGCCGGGTCGGTCGCGGTGCTGCCGCTGAACATCGTCTCCGCCGGCTACCCGGTCGGGCTCTACAGCACGGTGCTGGTGATCTCCTCGGTCGTGCTGATCACCTGCGAACTGAAGATCACCACCTACATCGTCCGCATCCCGAAGTACGTGGCCGGCCTGACCGGCAACCTGGTCAGCGGGCTCGGGTTCACCCTCTACGGGCTGATCGCGCAGTCCCCGTTCTTCGTGCTCGCCGGCGCGCTGTTCGCGGTGTCCGGGCTGATGATCCACGGGCCGAGCACGGCCGCGCACCCGGCCACCTTCCCGGCGCCGGTGCGCAGCCGGTACATCGCGACGAAGGAGACGCTGTCCGGCCTGGCCGCGACGGTCGGCCCGGTGCTGGGGCTGTTCGTCTTCAGCCGTTACGGCGGGCCGGTGTTCTGGGCCTGCTGCGCGCTGTTGTCCGTCGCCGCCGGCTCGATGCACATCTACGGTCTCCGGACGCCCCCGGCGCCGGTGCCCGTCCCCGAACCGGAAGCCGTGGGAGAACGATCGTGAACGAACCCCAGAGCGTGCTGCTGGTCATCGGCAGCGGACTGCGGACCTACCGCGAATACCTCGTCGAGTCGATCCACCGGTGCGCTCGCCGGGCCGGGCTCGGGCTGGTCCTGCTGAACAACCTCAAGCCCACCTGGCAGCGCGCCTACTTCGACGACATCGTCCACGTCGACGTGTTCGACGCCGACGAGATGCTCGCCGCCGCCCGCGAAGTCGCCGCACGGCACCACGTCGTCGGCCTGATGTGCTGGGACGAACCCGTCGTGCTCGCCGCCGGTGAGCTCGCCGCCGAGCTCGGCGTGCCCGGCCTGAGCGTGGCCGGGGTCCGCGGCTGCCGGGACAAGAACCGCACCCGGACCGTGCTGACCGCCGAAGGGCTGCCGCAGCCGGGGTACGCCCTGACCACCGGTCTCGGCGAGGCCCGCGCGGCGGCCGCCCGGATCGGCTACCCGGTCGTGCTCAAGCCGCGGGCCATGGGCGCGAGCATCGGCGTGGTGTTCGCCGGCGACGAGTCCGAGCTGGACGCCGCGTTCGCGGTCGCGATGGGAGCGGCCACCGTCGACCAGAGCCGCTACGGCGGGGCCGCGATCGTGGAAGGCTTCGTCCGCGGGCCGGAGATCAGCATCGACGCCGCCGTGCACCAGGGCGAATACCTGCCGATGTTCGTCGCCCGCAAGCACACCGGCGACCCGCCCTACTTCGAAGAGGTCGGCCACGTCGTCGACGCCGGCGACCCGCTGCTGCACGACACCGAGCTGCTGGACGTCCTGGTGCGGGCGCACCGCGCGCTCGGCGTGGAAGACGGCATCACCCACACCGAGGTCCGGCTGACCGACCGCGGCCCGGTGATCATCGAGGTCAACGGGCGCCTCGGCGGCGACCTGATCCCGTTCCTCGGCAAGACGGCCACCGGCATCGATCCCGGCGACGTCCTGTTCGCCGTCGCCACCGGGCACCGGCCGGCCATCACCCGCAGCCGGAACGCGGTGGCCGGCATCCGGTTCGGCTACCCGGACCACGACTGCCGAGTCGACGAGATCACCGTCCCCACCGATCGCGCGCAGGTGCCCGGGCTGGTCCTCGCGGCGCCGATGACCGCACCCGGCACCACCCTGCGGCTGCCCCCCGGCGGCTACCTCGCCCGCCACTCGTTCGTGGTGTGCGAGGCCGACGACCCCGAAACCTGCGACCGGCGCCTGGACACCGCCGCCGCCGCGGTGCGGGTCGACGCCGTCCCGGTCGGCCCACCGGAACCCGGAACCGCCTTCGAGATGCCCGCCGGGCTGCTCGACGTCGACGAACACGAGGGAGTTTCCGCATGACCATGACCGAGCCCGCCCGCACCGATGTGCCGCTGACCGGCGCGCAGATCCTCGAGAACGCGAAGGCGCTCGCGCCGGTCCTGCGCGAACGGGCCGCCGAGATCGAGGCGAACCGGAGCCTGCCCGAGGACGTCGTGCAGCTGCTGCGCGACGCCGGCGTCTTCCGCATCGGCTTCAGCCGGGCCTGGGGCGGCCCCGAGATGACCTCGATGGAGCAGACCGAAGTGATCGAGGCACTGTCCTACGGCGACGCCTCGGTGGGCTGGTGCGCCAAGCTCGGCTCGGACATCGGCCTGCACGCGAACTTCCTCGACCAGGACGAAGCCCGCCGGATGTTCACCAGCATCGACATGCACTCCGCCGGGGTGCTCCCGGTGACCGGGCACGCCGAACGCGTCCCCGGTGGCTACATGCTCACCGGCCGGTGGGGCTTCGGCAGCGGGTCGACCCACGCCGACTGGGTGGCCTCCGGCGCCATGGTGTTCGAGAACGGCGAGCCCTACGCCAGCCCCGACGGCAGCAACCCGCACGAGTCGCGCCTGTTCATGGTGCCGCAGGAGCAGATCCGCTCCCTCGACAACTGGTACACCCTCGGCCTGTGCGGCTCCGGCAGCAGCGACTACACGATCACCGACGTCTTCGTCCCGGAGAACCACACCCTGACCTTCGACAACCCGAAGGTCCCCAACGGGCCGCTGGTGCAGCCGGACGTCATCCAGCGCAGCATGTGCGGCGCCCCGCTCGGCGTCGCGCGGGCCGCCCTGGACTACGTCCGCGACCTCACCATCGAGCGCGTCGACATGCTGAAGGGCTCGCCCTGGCGGATGAGCGGCCTCGCCTGGAAGGACAACGAGCACATCCAGATCACCCTGGCCGAGTGCGAGGCCGACTACAGCACCACCCGGGCCGGGGTGTACCGCGCCCTGGAACGGCAGTGGGAGGTCACCGCGGACGGCACCGGCACGCTGGACGACCTCACCCCCGACGAGCGGGTCGCCCCGGCCCTGACCGGCTGGCAGGCGTTCCAGATGGCCAAGCGGGTCGTGCTGCGGCTGTGCGACCTGCTCGGCACCGCCGCGATCCGCTCCGGTGACCCGATGAACCGGTGGCTCCGCGACGCGGTGACCATGGCCATGCACCCGACCGCCCGCGACCGCGTCACCCAGACGGTCGGGGCGCACCTGGTCGGGGCCCGGCCCTCCATGCGGTTCATGCTCGGCATCGTGGACAAGCCGAAGACCGAGTCCGACGCCGATGCGTGAGCGGCCCGTCCTGGTCGTCGGGTTCGTGACGCCGGTGCTGCTGGCCCTCACCGGCGCCGAGCCCGACGGCTCGGTCGTCCTCGTCGAGGAGCCGGACGTGGTCCGCAAGCGCGACCTGCGTGCCCGCCTGGCCGGGTCCGCGCTGGTGCGGGAACTGGTCGAGTGGGAGCACGCCCGGCCCGGCTCGGCCGACGAGTTCCACGCTGCCCACCCGGACCTGGACCCAGTCGCGGTGATCCCGTTGATCGAGTACGCCACGCCGTTCGCCGCCCGGCTCGCCGAACGCTACGGCCTGCCGGGCGCGAGCCTCGGCGCCGCGCTCATCCTGCGGGACAAGGCCGTGCTGCGCCGGGTCAGCGCGGCGGCCGGGCTGGCCAACCCGGAAAGCACCACCGTGACCGGCCCGGCGGACGTGCTCGAGTTCATGCGCGCCCACCCGGGGCCGGTGGTGCTCAAGCCGGCGAACCGGCAGGCCTCCGTCGGGACCCGGATCGTCCGCGACCCGGCCGAGGCCGAGCGGGCCTGGGCGAACTGCGTCGAGCAGGACGAGGGCATCTTCGTCCCGGACCGGCCGATGGAACTGCGGATGCTGGCCGAGCGGTACGTGCCCGGCGCCGAGTACAGCGTCGAGCTGCTCGTCCGCGGCGGCCGGCAGCTGTTCGCCAACGTCACGGGCAAACAGCTCTACCCGGGCCCGTACCCGGTGGAGCTGGCCCACATCGTGCCGGCCGACATCCCCGGCGAGCTCACCGAAACGCTGGCGGAGGTGACCCGCCGGGTCGTCACGGCCACCGGGTTCGCCGACGGGATCGTCCACTGCGAGTGGATCGTCGGCGACGACGGCGTGCCGTACCTGGTGGAGTGCGCGGGCCGGATCGCCGGGGACGGCATCATGGAGATCATCGACCGCGCCTACTCGATCGAGCTGCTGCGTGCGTACTTCGCCGTGATGCGCGGCGAAACCCCGCCCGCACTGCCGGCGCAGGCGACCGGCGGTGCGGCGGTCCGGTTCGTCCCGATGGAGCCCGGCGTGATCGAGGCCGTGGTCGGCCTGGAGCAGGCCCGCCGGGTCGAGGGCGTGTTCCTCGTCGACCTCCAGGTCGGCCCCGGGCACCGGTTCGCCGGCCTGCGCAGCTCCTGGGACCGCTCGGGCCTGGTCATGGCCCAGGCGGACAACCCGGCCGAAGCCCTGCAGCGCGCGGAGAAAGCCGCCGGGCTGGTGCGGATCGAGGTCCGTCCCGGATAAGGGCGTTCCCGCAAAACGGAAAGAGGCCTTCGCCGCTGGTTCGGCGAAGGCCTCTTTCCGATGCGGGGGTCAGCGGCGAAGCCGGCGACCCGCGGCGAGGGCAGCGGCCGAGAGGGCGGTCGCGCCGAGGAACTTCAGGAGGCGGTGCTGGCGGCTGGCCCGGTGCTGGGCCTGCCGGTAGGGGATCGTGGTGTTGGTGACCATGGCGTGCAACGGCATCCAGCGGTGACGCAACAGCTTCTCCAGCACCGTGTCGCAGGCCCGCTCCAGGCGGACCGCCGGGGACCGGACCGTGTCGCGCAGCTCGGCGAAGTTGCGGTGGGACATGGTGGCGAGCGCGTCGGTGTTGGGCTTGCGGCGGGCGTAGTACCGGGCCAGCGCCGCCGCCGGGTCGGCCGGGTGGGCGGCCAGGCTGTCGGTCAGCTCGAGCGCGTCCTCGAAGGCCGAGTTCATGCCCTGGGCCAGGAACGGGTAGACGGCGTGGCAGGCGTCGCCGATCAGCACCACCTTGCCCTCGTAGGTCCACGGGGCGGTGCTGACGGTGACCAGGTTGAAGGTGGGCCGGCGTAGGAACGCCTCGCCGAGGTCGGGGACCAGGGCCAGGACGTCGGGGAACTCCCGGCGGAACAACGCCTCCACGTCCGACGCCGTCCGCAGCGAGTCGAAGCCGGCCGGGCCGTGGAACGGCAGGACGCACGAGCAGGTGAAGGACCCGTCGCGGTTGGGGTGGGCGAACATCATGGTGTCGCCGCGGGGCCACAGGTGGAAGACGTCGTCGGCCATCCGGTGGCTGCCGTCGGCGGCGGCCGGGATGTGCAGCTCGCGCCAGCCCCACTCCAGGTAGCTCTGCGAGAACTCCGCGCGCAGCTCGTGGTGCATGAACCGGCGAACGGCCGAGAACGCGCCGTCCGCGCCCACCACGACGTCCGGTTGCACCGTGATGGACTTTCCGTCCGGGCCTTCGAAAGTCGCCGACGGCCGGTCGCGGTCCACGCCGGTGCACCGCGTGTCGAAGACGAACCGCACCCCGGGTTCCCGGAGGGCGGCGTCCACCAGCACCGCGCTGAGGTCCTGGCGCTGGATGGCGAGGATGCCGCCGTCGCCGTAGGGCGAAAACCGCAGCCCGGCGTCGGTGTTGTGCAGCAGCCGCCCGCGCATCGGCACGACGAACCGCTTCACCTCGTCCTGCAGC
The DNA here is from genome assembly GCF_053601215.1 of Amycolatopsis sp. NPDC004772. Lineage (NCBI taxonomy): Bacteria > Bacillati > Actinomycetota > Actinomycetes > Pseudonocardiales > Pseudonocardiaceae > Amycolatopsis > Amycolatopsis sp. NPDC004772. The sequence continues at coordinate 49,493 of NZ_JBSGBK010000027.1, read as the reverse complement.
CCCAAGCGGTCCAGAGCGGCCAGGCCGCGCCGGGACAGGCCCAGGTTCATCGACGTCGCCGCGACGGTCGTCCCCCGCGGGTCCGGGCGGCGGTCGTACACCGTCACGACGTGTCCCTGCCGGCCCAGCGAGAGCGCGAGGAACGCGCCGGCCATGCCGGCCCCCACGATCGTGAACTCCACTACGCACACTCCTTGTCGGTCACTTCTTCGATGGCGCCGAGGATTTCCCGGGCGACGAGCGGAGCGGCGCCGAACCCGGAGCCGCCGCAGGCCGAGCGGGCCCACACCGACGGGTGAATCCGGGCGAGGACGGGCCCACCCGTGACGGCATCGGCCGCGTAGTGGCAGTCCTTGGTCGCCACCACGGTGTGGTCCCCGGCGAGGAGCCGCTCCGAAAGCAGCCGGCCGGCCCACGGCGCGCGGTCGGGATCCGCGGTGGTGGCGACTTCCCGGCACACCGCGTCCGAACTGATCTTGAGCAGGGTCCCGCCCCCGGGCGGCAGCAGCCAGGCCCGGCGGTCGCCCCCGATCCGGCCGACCCCGGGCGCCGACGCCCACCAGGCCGCCAGGTGCGGCGGCGGGCGCAGGTAGGCCATGGTCTGCCGGTACAGCACGACGGGCGGCCCGCCCAGGGCGCTGGTCCACGGCCCGCCCGCGAGCAGGATGACGTCCGCGCCGAGCTCCTCGCCGGTGTCCAGGACCAGCCGGTGGTCCTGGACACCGGCGGCGGCGCACCCGGACCGCAGCGTCACGGCGGGCTGCGCGGCGAGCCAGTCGACGGCCGCGCGCAGGAACCGATCGGCCAGCAGCACGGCCCCGCCGGGGTCGAACACGCCGCCGGTCCCGTCGGGGAACACCACGGGCGGCAGCGTGTCCGGGGCGACGGCGGTGGCGGGCATCCCGGCCTGGCGGGCGGTGTCGAAGGCCCGCGCGAGCTCGTCCGGGGTGCCGGCGGTGACGACACCGACGGGCCGCACGAAGCGCGCCCGCAGCAGCGTTTCGAGTTCCGCCCACCGCCGGCGGGCTTCGGCCATCCGCGCGGTGCCGTCGACGTCGTCCGGGCGCAGCACCCGCAGGGCCCGGTGCTGGTCGGACGACGTCGACGCGGGGTTCGGGATGGCACCGCGGTCGAGGACGAGAACGCGGTGCCCGGCCCGGGCGCACCCGATCGCGGTCACGAGCCCGGTCACCCCGGCCCCGACGACGGCGACCGTAGCCATCAGCGAGCCGTCGCCCCGGCCGGCGGAGCGCTTCCCTGGCTGGCCGCTTCGGGGGCGACGGGCGCGGTCCGCGCTCGTGCCACCGCGGCCGGCCCGGTGCCGCCGGCCGCGCCCACTGCGTCAGTCACGCCGGACGCCTCAGCCGCCTTGACCGTCACCGACAGCCGCGGCAAGCGCTTCGGGGTCACCGTGTCCGCGTCCGGGTGGCCCGGCAGCATCGTGTCCGGCAGGGCCGCGGCCGCGAGGTCGATCAGGATCGGCGCCGCGCACCTCAAGAACACGTCCACCTGATGACACAGGTCACCGGCCGTCTCCGACGTCACCGCCGCGGCCAGCCGGTCCAGTCGGGCCAGCTGCTCGGCGAGCGTCGAAGCCGCCGCCGTCAGGCTGAACCGCCGCAGCTCGTAGCCGTCGGCGAACCGCTCCGCCATCCGCCGGGCCGTCCGCCTCGCCGAGGCCGACACCAGCAGGGGACCGCGGTCCACCCACCGGTCGACCGCCGCCGCGACCCGGTTCCACGGCCCCGTCAGCCGCGTCTCGCCGACGCGCAGCAGGGCTTCGCGGGTGAAGTCCGTGCGCTGGTACTCCGGGCTCGTGGCGCACAGGTGGAACCGGATCAGGTCGCGCGGCACCTCGGTGGCCAGCTCCCGGCCGGACACGACGTGCCCCCGGCTGGTCGAGAACTTCTCGCTGGCCAGCTCGTAGAACTCGTTGGTGAGGTACTGCGCCGGCAGCACGTGCTCGCCGAGCGCGGTCAGCAACGCCGTGCCCACGATCGCGAACGGGTAGGTCGCGTCCAGGCCGAGGAAGTACACCACCGTCGTGCCGGCGCCGGAGCGCCAGAGCTCGTCGTCGGCCGCCAGCACCGCCCCGCGCCGCTCGGCGCCCAGCGCGGTGGTGAACATGCTCCACGGCATGCCTTCCATGTGCGCGTAGAACACCTGCCCGGCCACCTCCGGGAACGGCGCCGGGATGCCCCACGACGCCGGCTGGGTGATCGGGAAGTCCGGCAGCGGCCGCGCCAGGGCGGCCTCGATCAGCCGGGCCATGCCGGGCCGCATCGGCGTCCGGGCGAAGTAGGCCTCCAGCGCGGCGCGGTAGCGCTCCACCGGGAACACGAGGATGTTCACCTCGCGCAGCTCCAGCGGCTCGTCCGGACGCGTGGCCGAGCGCGGCCCGATCAGCTCCCCGGGCGCGATCGGGAGTCCGCAGCTCTCGCAGATCCCGGCGCACCCGTCGGCGAGGCAGAACGGGCACCCGCCGGTGACGTAGGCGTCCATCAGGTACTCGCCCGTGCTGGGCAGGTAGGGGAACGACACCGCCCGCAGCTCCAGCAGGCCCCGGGCGTGCAGGCGCTCGTAGAAGCGGGTCACCATCGCGGTGAACCGGTCGCCGAGGCAGCCGAACCCGTCGATCTCGACGCCCATCGCGGAGAACGTCTGCCGGACCTGCTCGGCCGAGCGCTCCCGCAGGTCCTCCGGGTCCACGCCGAGGCGCTCGGCCGCGGCGACGACGTAGTTCTGCGTGAAGTGCATGCCGGTGCCGTACAAGGCTTCCCGGCCGGTCGCGCGGGCGTAGCGGGTACAGACGTCCGCGGCCAGGAACGGCCCCGCGAGGTGGCCCAGGTGCAGGTCCCCGTTCGCCGTCGGCGCGGGTGAGATCACCACGAGGCGGTCCATCAGACGGCCTCGCGCTCGCCGCCGCCGCGGCGGGCGAGCAGGTCGTCGACGATGTCGCGGGACCGGTGGGCCAGCACGCTGATCAGCGAGTCGGCGATCCCGTGCGTGGCCTCGTTGACGCCCTGCAGGTACACCGCACCCCAGGCGGACTCGCCGAGGTCGACCCGGTAGCAGCGGCTGACCGAGATCTCCGCCAGGCCCACGTGCTCGGCCAGGTCGCGCACCAGCGCGGGCATCCGGTTGTCGAAGCCGGTGCCGAGCAGCACCAGGTCGCAGTGCAGGGGTTCCACCTTGCCGCTGGTGCGGTCACGCAGGTCGAGCACGACCTCGTCGCCGGTGACCCGGGCGCCGACGACCTCGGTCAGCGTCCGCACCTCCGACCGGTGCTGCCCGATGCCGCGCTGCTGGTAGAGCGTGGTGTACATGTGGTCGAGGAACGGCGGGGCCGCGCCGGCGTAGTTGGTCAGGCGCATCTCGTCGAGCACCTGCTGGCGGACCTCGGGCGGGCTGTCGTAGAACCGGTCGACGAACGACGGGAAGAACAGCTCGTTGACGAACTTGCTCGTCTGGTAGTTCTGCGGGCCCACCGACCGCACGATCATCGTGCGGGTGCTGTTGGGCAGGTTGTCGTGCAGCGCCATGAACATCTCCGCCGCGCTCTGCGCCCCGCCCACCACGACGGCGCGCAGGGGCGCGTCCGCGGGCAGCTGCGCGATCCGGCGACGGTACTGGGCGCTGTGGATGAGCCGGTCCGCCGGCAGGCCGGCGAAGACGTCCGGCACGTGCGTGTCCCGGCCGCCGCCGACGACCAGGTCGCGGCAGCGGATGGTGTCCCCGCCGGCGAGGGTGGCGACCCAGCCGACGATGGACCCGTCGGCGTCGCGCGCGGGCTCGATGCTCCGCACCTTCGCGTCGTACCGGATCCGCACCTCCTCCAGCGACTTCGCCACCCACTGCAGGTAATCCGAGAACTCCCACCGGAAGGGATGGAACGTTCCCAGGTTGACGAACTCGTCGAGGCGCTGCTGGTCGTGGAGGAAGCTGAGGAACGAGAACTTGCTGCGCGGGTTGCGCAGGGTCACCAGGTCCTTGAGGAAGGAGACCTGGCTGCGCGCCCACGGCATCAGCAGGTCGCGCTGCCACTTGATGTCCGGTCCCTGCTCCAGCAGCAGTGTCTGCCGGGCCAGTTCCGGGTGCCCGGACTCCTCGATGGCCACCGCGAGCGCGAGGTTCGCCGGTCCGGCGCCGATCGCGAGCAAACCCACCTGTACTTCGGTCACAGATACACTCCGATTTCTGGGAATAGGTCGGCGTGCCGCGTGCCGCCGGACCGATCGTAAGGAGCACTCTTTCCCGGGTGGTAGGGACGGCTTTCCCTGGCTTCCGGGAATCTCGCCGAGATCGTTTGCGTCCCGGCCGCCGTCCTGGCGAATTGATTGCGATCAAGGAAATTGATTGCGATCAATTATCCCTTACGGCGAGACTCTCCTGTCGGATATGGAAGGCGCGGCACGCGCTTTCACCGGGAGGAGCCGATCGGCGACGGATCGGCAGCAGTTCACTTTGGGGGAACGATGAGTCACGCCACCGGTTTCGGCTACACCGCCCGGCTGTGGCCGGTCGAACACCCCGATCTCGCCCCGCTGACCGTGCTGCTCGCCGACCCGCAGTCGTCGGTCCGGCACTGGGTCCGGGCCGCGCTGGAGCACGCCGGCGGCGTGTTCGTGGTGGGCGAGGCGGCCACGGCGAACGGGGCGATCGCCGAAACCGCCCGGCACCGCCCGGACGTGCTGGTGGTCGATCCGCAGCTCGGCGGGTCCGGGCCGGTCGATGTCATCGGCCGGGTGGCCATGGTGTCGCCGGAAACGAAGGTCCTCGTGCTGAGCGCGGCCGACGACGACACCGCCGTCCGGTCGGCCATCCACGCCGGGGCGCGCGGGTACCTGGTCAAGGGCGCCGACGCCGAGCAGATCGTGCGCGGGGTGCGGGTCGTGGCGGCCGGCGAGGCGATCGTCGGCCGGGCGATCGCCGCCCGGTTCAGCACTCTGGTGCGCACCGCCGGTCCCGAACCGTATCCCTTTCCGCACCTGACGACCCGGGAACGGCAGGTGCTCGATCGCATCGCCGCGGGCCGCTCGAATGCGGTGATCGCCCGCGATCTCGGCCTCGCGTCCAAGACCATCAGCAATCGTGTGTCGGCAATTTTCACGAAACTCGGTGTAGCCGATCGGGCACAGGCGATCGTGCTGGCGCGGGACGCGGGCCTCGGCCGGGGCGAATTCACCGGCGATCGGGAACAGTTCCCCTATCGCCGGGAAACCGGCCGCACCTAGCGTCGATCGGCGTCGGACCACGCTGATCGGAGTGGGATGTGACTGACCAAGACCTTGCCCTCCTGGACATCCGCAGGCTGGAGCCCGAGAACCTGACGCGGGCCTACGGACTGGACATGAAGCTGCTCTACCCGTGGGACGGGCTGACCGCCCCCTTCCGCGGGGCCTGGTGCGTGCTGCGCCCGGGTGACGCCTCGGTCGCCCACGCCCACCACGAACACGAAATCTTCATCGGCATGGCCGGGCGGGCCGAGGTGGTCACCGGCGACGGGCGGCGGCACGCGTTCGCGGCCGGGGACCTCGTGTTCCTGCGCCCGGGCCTCGAACACCACCTCTTCAACGACCCCGCCCACGGCGAAGACTTCTCCTACTACGCGATCTGGTGGGACCGCGAGATGTCGGCCGAGTTCGTCGCGCACGACACCGGTGAGGCGGGACCGGCGTGATCGACTACGACGGGCGGAAGTTCCGCAAGCCCGGCGCCGAGGCCGTGGCCGTGTACCGGCAGGAGGACGACGTCGTCTGGGCGGAGTTCGCCGGGGGAGAGGTGCGGCGCGGCGCGCTCACCGGCACCCAGCGCGAGAACGGCGTCCTCCACCTGGGGTACACGCTGGTGCTCGCCACCGGCGAGGTGATCTGCGGGCACACGGTGAACACCCCGGAGGTGGCCGAAGACGGTCACCTCCGGCTGCGCGAGGTGTGGGAGCGCTACGGCCCGCACGCCGCCACCGGTGTCTCCTACCTCGACGAGGTGAGCTAGTGGCCCGGCGCCCCTCCGACGAGGACTGGCGACGCCTCGAGCGCGCGGTCACCGGCCGCGTCCGGCGGCCCGGCGACGCCGGGTTCCGCGCGGCGAGCACGCCGTTCAACAAACGCTTCGCCGGCATCACCCCCGCCGGCGTGGTGTCCGTGGCCGACGCGACGGACGTGCAGCGCGCCATCACGTGGGCGCGCGACACCGGCGTCGGCGTCGTCGCCCGCGGCGGCGGGCACAGCTTCGCGGGCCACTCGGTCGGCACCGGGCTCGTCCTCGACCTCGGCGCCCTGAACACGGTGACCGCCGACGGCTCGACCGGGCTCGTGACCGCCGCGGGCGGCGCGCTGATGGCGGACGTCCACGCCGCCATCGAACCCCACGAAATGGCGTTCGCGCTGGGCAACAGCGACACGGTCGGGATCGGCGGGCTCACCCTCGGCGGCGGGTGCGGCGCCACTTCCCGCGTGTACGGGCTGACCGCGGACGCGCTCGTCGCGACCACGATCGTCACCGCCGACGGGCAGCTGCTGCACTGCGACGCCGACACCAACGCCGACCTGTTCTGGGCCTGCCGCGGCGGAGGCGGCGGGAACTTCGGCGTCAACGTGTCCTTCACCTTCCAGGCGCGGCCGGTGGCCGGCTGCGCCACCTACGTCCTGCTGTGGGACAGCGCGGACGCGGCGAAGGTCTTCTCCGTCCTCCAGGACACCGTGCGGCAGGCCCCGGACGAGTTCGCGGCCCGGATCGGCGTCAGCAAGGCCGGCGGCGACCCGGTCGTCTCGGCCGTCGGGCAGCACTTCGGGTCCGCCGCGGAACTGCGGGAGATCCTCGACCCCGTGCTGTCGGTCGCCGCGCCGGTCCGCACGGCCATCGCGGACCGGACCTTCTGGCAGGCCAAGGACGACCTGCGGCACGAGACCGCCGAGGGCGCGTTCGCGTCCCGGACGAACATCGCCACGCGGCCGCTGCCCGACGAGGCGATCGCCACGATGCTGTCGTTCGTCGAACGCCGTCCGGCCAGTGGCAACCCGGACGGCGGCGGGGCCGCGCTGTTCTCCTGGGGCGGCGCGATCAACCGCGTGGGCGCGACGGACACCGCGTTCGTCCACCGCGACACGATGTTCCTGCTGGCCATGGACACCTCGTGGGCCGAAGACGACGAACCGGCCGTGGTCGAGGCCAACCTCCGCTGGCTGGGCGAGCTGGGGGAGGCGATGGCGCCGCACGTGTCCGGCCGCGCGTTCCAGAACTTCACCGACCCCGACCTCGCGGACTGGCGCACCGCCTACTACGGCGTCAACTACCCGCGGCTGAAGGAGATCAAGGAGCGGGTCGATCCGGACGGGTTCTTCACCTTCGCGCAAAGCATCGGCTCATGATCGGCGACGACAAGGTGGGCATCTGGACGGCGGCCGAGGTGAGCAGCGGCGCCGTGCCGGCCGAGCACCTCCCGCCCCTGCGCGAGATCCTCGCCTGGGCGTGGCGGTACCTGGTGTCCGCCCACCCGGATCTCGGCCGCAACGGCCCGGTGTGCCCCTACACCCAGCCGTCGCTCCACAAAGGACTCTTCCACCTGGCCGCGCTGACCGCCCCGAGCGGCGACGTCGACGCCCACGCCGCGATCGAGAGCCTGCGCGCGTGGTACGAGCGGCTTTCGGCCGGCTTCCCGCCGGAGCACCGGGAGCTGCTGACGATCCTGCTCGTGCTGCCGCAGCTGGACCACCACGACGCGACCCCGCTGGACGACCTGCAGCGCGAGGCCAAGGACGGGTTCGTCGCCGACGGGCTGATGATCGGGCAGTTCCACCCGGTCTGCGACCAGCCCGGCCTGTGGAACGACGAGTTCAAGGCGCTGCGCGCGCCGGTCCCGCTGCTGGCCGTGCGCAAGCTGGTCGTGTTCGACCTGCCGTTCCTGATGGACAGCCCGGCGCACGCCGAGAGCTACTTCCGGCGGTTCGCCCCGGACATCCCGCCCCGCATCCGCGACCAGCTGGTCAAGCGGCTGGTGGGCACCACGAAGTCGTTGCAGACGGCCTGATCACCCGAGGAGAACAGTGCGGCACTACCTGATGGTCAGACCGGGCCACTTCGACGTCGAATACTCGATCAACCCGTGGATGGACCCCGGCAAACCGACCGACACCGGGCTGGCGGTCACGCAGTGGGAGTGGCTGCGCGACCTCTACCTCGACCTGGGCCACCGGGTGGACCTGCTCGACCCGCGGCCCGGGCTGCCGGACATGGTGTACGCGGCCAACGGGGCCACCGTTGTCGACGGCCGGGTGCTGGTTGCGCGCTTCCGCCACCGGCAGCGCCAACCGGAGTCCGCGGCGTACGCGGAGTGGTTCGCCGGGCGCGGGTACCGCGAAGTCCGCCAGGCGCGGTGGCACAACGAAGGCGAAGGCGATTTCCTGGTCGCCGGCCCCCGGATCCTGGCCGGATCGGGGTTCCGCACCGACCCCCGCGCCCACGAGGAGGCCGCGGCGTTCTTCGGCCTGCCGGTGGTCGGGCTGACACTGGTCGATCCGCGGCACTACCACCTCGACACCGCCCTGGCCGTGCTCGACGACGAGACGATCACCTACTGGCCGGAGGCGTTCACCGACGCCAGCCGGCGGCGGCTCGAGCGGCTGTACCCGGACGCCGTGATCGCTTCCGCCGCCGACGCCGCGGCGTTCGGCCTGAACGCCGTCTCCGACGGACGGCACGTCGTCCTGCCCCAGGCCGCCACGCGGCTGAGCGCGCAGCTGCGGGAACGGGGCTTCGAGCCGATCGGCGCCGACCTGTCGGAACTGCTCAAAGGGGGCGGCAGCGTCAAGTGCTGCACGCTGGAACTGCGTCACTCGGGAGAACAGCTGTGAAGAGATCTCTCGCACTGGCCGTGGCCGTGCCGCTGCTGGGCGCGCTCGCCGTGCCCAGCTCGGCGCAGCCGCGGTTGTCCGGCCCCACCACCGAGTTCTCCGTCCTGGCCCGGGAGAAGGCCGGCGGCTACGACGTGGCGGCGGCCGAGAAGGCCATCCGCGCGGCGGGCGGCACGGTCGTCACGAGCAACGCCGCGGCCGGCCTGATCACCGCGAGCGCCCCCGCCGGCGGGTTCCTCGACCGGGTCACGGGCGACCGCGCGGTGTTCGGCGCCGGCCGGTCGAGGTCGATCGGCACCGTGCCCCAGGCCGGCCGGACCGTGCCGAAACCCGACGTCGCCGAGCCGGACGCCGGCCGCGGCGTGGCCAAGCCGAAGGGCTCTTCCGCCGGCCTCGACCCGCTCGACGACCGGCTCTGGGGCCTCAAGTCCGTGCGCTCGGACCTCGCCCGCACGGTCCAGCCCGGCGACAAGCGGGTCAAGGTCGGGGTGATCGACTCCGGGATCGACGCCACCCACCCGGACCTCGCGCCGAACTTCGACCGCGCCGGCTCGCGCAACTTCACCAAGGACATCGTCGCCGACGAGAACGGCGTGCCGGTCGACGGGCCGTGCGAGTACCGCGGCTGCGTCGACCCGGTCGACGTCGACGGCACCGGGCACGGCACGCACCTCGCGGGCACCATCGCGGCGGCCGCGAACGGCTTCGGGGTCTCCGGGGTCGCGCCGAACGTGACCCTGGTGAGCCTGCGCGCCGCCCAGGACTCGGGCTTCTACTTCCTCCAGCCGACGGTCGACGCGCTGACCTACGCCGGCGACGCGGGCATCGACGTCGTGAACATGTCGTTCTACATCGACCCGTGGTTGTTCAACTGCCCGGCGAACCCGGCGGATTCCCCCGCGGAGCAGGCCGAGCAGCGCACCGTCATCGAGGCGACGAAACGCGCGCTGGACTACGCCCACCGCAAGGGCGTCACGATCGTGGTGGCCCTGGGCAACCAGCACAGCGACCTGGGCGCGCCGCAGCCGGACGCGACGAGCCCCGACTACCCCTCGAACCGGGCGCACCCGCGCACGGTGGACAACGCGACCTGCTTGACGTTGCCGCTCGAAGGGCCGCACACGATCGGCGTGGCCGGGTTCGGCCCGTCCCAGGCGAAGGCGGACTACTCGAACTACGGCCTCGAGCGGATCTCGGTGTCCGCGCCCGGCGGGTACAAACGCGACTACTTCGGGACGCCGTGGTACGACAGCCGCGACAACGAGATCTTCTCGACCTACGCCCGCAGTGTCGGGGTGGCGGCCGGGTACATCGACGCCGCCGGCGACATCACCCCGGCGGGTGCGTCGGTCGGCATCGAGAAGCAGACGGCCGCCGACGGCCGGGCCGGCTACTTCCGGTGGCTGCAGGGAACGTCGATGGCGGCCCCGCACGCGGCCGGCGTCGCGGCGCTGATCGTGGCGCAGTACGGCCATCCGCTCCGCGGCGGGGGACTGGGCCTCGACCCGGACGTCGTGCAGCGGATCCTCGAGCGGACGGCGGCGAAGATCCCCTGCCCGGTCCCGCGCACGGTCGACTACTTCGACGAAGGCCACGACGCTTCATACACGGCAACATGCGCGGGCGACCCGTCCTTCAACGGCTTCTACGGACACGGCGCGGTCGACGCCTGGTCGGCGGTGACCCACGGCCGACCGTGAACCGGGAAGAACGCCCACCACTTGTCGACGAACAACGCGAGGACGAGCGCGGGCCCGGCGAGCACGACGGCCGTGCCCGCGAGGAGGCCGACGCCGGCGTCGGTCAGCGCGATCAGCAGCAGACCGCAGAGGCCACCCACCGGCGTCGTCCCGACGGCGAAGAAGAGCGAGATCAGCGGCACGGACGGGATACCCGCTTTGGTGAAGCGGGCCCGAATCAGGTACTCGGCCAAGCTCACGAAGAACGCCACGACGTTCACCACGGCGATACCCCACACGATCCACAAAACTCTCACAACGCCTCCCCGGGCCCGTCGCGCCCAGCATGCGCCGCCTCCGGACATCTCGTCAAGACACACTGTCTGGACAACATGTCCGGATATCCTGTCCCGCTATGATCCGGACGTGCCCTCAGTCACCCGGCCCGCCGGCCGCAAACGGCAGGACCGCCGCGAAGAGCTGGAACGACGGCTGTTCGCGGCCACCGAGGAGCTCGTCGGCGAAGGCGAGAGCTTCACCGAGCTCAGCGTCGAGCGGCTGGCCGCGGCGGCCGGGATCTCCCGCTCCACCTTCTACGTCCACTTCGAAGACAAGGGCGACCTGGTCCGGCGGCTCGCCGGCTCCGTGCTGACCGAGCTGCGCGAGGTCTCCAGCACCTGGTGGCAGACGGCGGACCAGGCCGGTCTCGCGGAGGCCGTCACCGCGATCGTGGCCGTCTACCGCCGCCGGGCGGCCGCCTTCACCGTCATCTCCGAAACCGCGGCGTACGACCCGACCGTCGCCGCCGAGGTCCAGGCGCTGATGCAGGCGATCATCGACGCCACCCGGGACGCGATCGAACGCGGCCAGGCCGCCGGCGTGATGCGCCCGGTCCGCCCGGCCGAGACCGCCGCCGTCCTCACCTGGATGGTCGAACGTGCGGGCAGCCACCTCGTCCGCGGCACCGAGCCGGAGCACGACGAGAACGTCGTCGAGGTCCTGACCGACATCATCCGGACGACGCTCTACGCCTGACTGCCTTTCCGGGCAGCCCGGGCTGCCCGGAAAGGCGGCTGCTGGACGGCGCGGAACCGGACACCGCGGACGTACCGTTGACCCATGCCGGAGCACGTGGAGCGGACGTCCGCACCGGTCGCCCGCGCGCACCCGAAGACCCAGCCCACCGGCACGCGGCAAGACGCGCCCGGGGGACTCCTGCGGCTGCAGCGGCTGGCCGGAAACCAAGCCGTGGGCCGGTTCCTGGAGCGGCCGGGCGGCCTGCGCGTGTCCCGGCAGGTCGACCCGAGCCAGGCCGCTCCGATCAAGAAGGAACTGGACAGCCTGATCCCGTTCAACAGCACGCTGGAGGAGCTCTGGGCGAAGCTCGGCCTGCAGTTGCCCGAAGCCATCGCCGATCCGGCGTACCAGGACCTGTGGGACCGCTCGGTCACCAAGGAGGGGATCGACCCGGTCGCCGCCGCTCGCCCGCTGCTGTCCGCGTTCGCGTCCGACACCGTGGCACTGTCGCAGTCCACGCTGGGCTCGCAGGTCGTCCGCCTGGAAAACCTGGCCCAGGAACTGCAGAAAGCCAAAGAGGACAAGGCGAAGGAAAACCAGTCCAGGATGCCGGCCGACCACAGCGGCCCGGAGGGCGTCGAGGACAAAGAGAAACTGGTGAGCCGGAGCACCGCCCCCAAACCGCTGGCCGACGCGGGCAGCCTGGTCGACGCGGCGACCGTGGTCGACTTCCTCGAGAACTGGCCGGACATCCTGCGCGGGGCGCAGGTCGGGGTGCGGCGCACCGACATCAGCCTGCTGGCGCCACCCGGGCCGCCGCCCGCTCCGGCACCCGCGCTGCTGCCCGGACCCGGTGGCCCGGCCGCCGCGGAGCCGCCGGGAGAGCAGCTCTCGCCGGTGCTGTTCGACCCGAACCTCGACGTCGAGTCCGAACGCAAGCGGGGCGGGGAGATCGACGACGTCGCGCTGGGCGTGCTGCGCGACGTCCACCGGCAGTGCGTCGAAAACACCGGGACGTTCAAGGAACTGATGGCGGCGATGCTGGCCGAGGACGCCAACCTCGCCGTGCTGCACGAGCGGCACGAGCTGAAATCGGTCAGTGCGCTGTCCGGTCAGTCCGAGGCCGCCGCGACCGACGCGATCATCCGGACCGCGAAGCAGAACGCCACCGACGCGAAGACGTTTCTCACCATGCTCGGCACGCCCGGCAAGGTGGACTGGAAGATCCTCGGCCCGTCGATCAGCCGGTTGCTGAGCGGTGAGAGCGGCCGGCGGGACTGGTCCACCGCCGGCGTGAAGTACTTCGTGGACCTGTACAACAAGAAGATCACCGAGGCCGAGAAGGCGAAAGCGCAGGCCGAACTGGGGCTCGCCGTCGCCAATGTGGTCGCGATGCTGGCGCTGCTGACGCCGGCCGCCCCGGCCGCCGGTGCGTTCCTCGCGGTGATGGACGTGGCCGCGGCGGGCGGCGCCGTCGCCGACTCCGTCGCGGCGAACCGGCGGGCGGACATGCTCGGCGCCGCGGCCGCCGCGCAGATGGCGAGCAAGGACGCCGCACAGGCGGCACGCGAGCAGGCCGACGCGAAGCGGGCGGCGATGGTGTTCACCATCATCACGAGCGCCCTGCCCTACGTGTCCGCCGCCGCGTCCGGTGTCGCGCGGGCCGCGGGCCGGGCCGGCTCGGCGTTGCAGGGCGCGAAATGGCCGTCGCTGATGCCGACGGGGCGAACCGGCGCGGCCGGGCGGGCCGCGCAGCGCGGCGCCGCGGACGCCGACCTGATCCTGGACATCGGCACCCTCGGCCTGTCGGCGATCGCCCGCAACCGGGTGCAGGGGATGCTCGTGCTGTCCCAGATGGCGGCCCGGATCCACACGATCAGCCGCACCCTGGACTGGAGCCGGGTCGCCGCCGCCCTCGTCCGCGGCGGCGACGAATCACTGCTGCACCTGGGCAGCAAGTACGGTCTGACCGACTACATCCGCTACCACCTCCACGGGCCGGGGCTCGGGCACGAGGCGTACCCGATCTTCCTGGCGCCGGAGCGGGCGAACCAATTCGCCAACAACCACATCGAGGGCTTCATGCGCCAGGAGTTCAAGACGGGCGCCGACGTCGACTTCAAGGTGGCGTACACGACCTTCAACGGCGACGAGCTTTCGCCGTTCATCCGCGGCATGCTCACCAGCGGGGACAAGAAGATCATCACCCGGCTGGCGCTCGACCGAGGCCTGATCGAGAAGTTCCTCAAATCGGCGGTCTACGACATCCGCGTCACCCGCGGCGGCGTGCCCCGGACCTACCGCGCGGGGGTCACCGTCGGCCCGCCCGGCTCGGGGGCGATCACCCTCAGCCCACCGGTCGTCGTGCCCTGAAACCGGACTGTCGACGGATTGTCGACGGGCCGTGCCACCGTCGGCGCCATGAAACTTCGACGGCTCCAGCCGCTGACCGCCCTCGCGGCGGTGGCAGTCGTGTTCAGCGCCGGGGCCGCGGCGCCCGCGAGCACCCCCCTCGGATACGCCGGTCCGGCCCAGCACACCGGCCTGGCTCCCTCGGTCGCCGGTCCGCTGGTCAACGCCACCTCGCGGAACTGGGCCGGCTACGCCATCACCTCACTGTCCACCCCGGCCGCCACGTTCACCCACGTGCACGCGTCGTGGACGCAGCGGCCGGTCACCTGCCCGGCGTCCGACGCCTGGGCGGTGTTCTGGGCCGGCTTCGACGGGTGGACCAACGGCACGGTCGAACAGGGCGGCAGCTCGGCCCGGTGCGTCAACGGCACCCCGGTCTACCAGCTGTGGTGGGAGATGTTCCCGACCAACGCCATCCAGCCCGTCCTGACCATCGACGCCGGTGACTCCGTCAGCGCCGACGTCGCCTACGACGCGGCGACCACGCAGTTCACCATCACCGTCGCCGACGCCACCAAGCACACGAGCTTCTCCACCACCCAGACGTGCGCCGCCGGTCTCGTCTGCGCCCGCACCAGCGCCGAATGGATCGTCGAGGTCCCGGGCCGGTTCGGGACGAGCGACCTGTTCCCGCTGGCGAACTACGGCCGGGCGCTGATGGGCAACGCGGTCGCCTCCGACGACGCGGGGCACGGCGGGTCGATGACCGCCAGCTCGACCTGGCAGCGGACGAAGATCCAGGAGCAGGACGCGACCACCACCTACGCCACGACCGAAAACGCCGGCCGGAACGGGCAGAACTTCGCGGTCACCTGGGCGCACCAATGAGCCCGGTCCGTCGCGTGGCCCTGGCGGCGTGCACCATCCTGACGTTCGCGGCCACGGCCGGGACACCGGCGGCGGCCGCGGACCCGATCACCATCTCCACCGGCCTGTTCACCAACAGCGCCGCGCCGGCCTGGTCCTCGGCGCCGGCCACCACGATGGCCGACCGGACCGTCACCAGGACCACCACCGGCCTGCCGGGGCTGGTCGTCAGCGGCCCGAGCGGGTCGGTGTTCCACCAGACCCTGGGCGTGTCGCGGTACATGTTCATCGGCACCGGCAACCACGTCCTGATCCTGGAGTCCTCGACCGGCGGCGGCCCCGGCAGCCGCTCGGTGTCCCTTGTGGACTTCACCACCACCCCGCCCACCGAGCGGCCGATCCTGACCGTCCTCGCGCCCTCGGCGGCGGTGAGCCCACCGGGCGTCCAGTTCAGCACCGGGACCGGCGACGCGTTCTTCGTCTTCGCGTCCACCGGCACCGCGGTCGCCGGGCTCGGCATCTATCGCAGTGACAACGGCACCGTCCTCTGTCCCGGACCGCCGCCGCTGACGCCGACCGGGCAGCTGGTCGGCGAGGCCACGGCGACCCAGCTGCGGATCAAGATGGGCGGCACCGTGCTGGCCGCGTGCGCCCGGCCGCCCGGCACCGGCGGATGACCGGTTCACGACACCGTCGCCGCGATCCGCAGGGCGTCCTCGAGGGTGAACGCGCCTTCGAGCCGGTAGGTGACGGTGCCGCGCTGCCAGATCAGCGACTGGGCGGCTAGGCGGGCCGTTTCGGTGCGCCACTGCCCGGCCCGGTCGACGTACATGAGCTCGTGGGGCCGGTCGAGCCAGATCGCCGGGGTTCCGGCGACGCCGACCTGGCGGCCGTCGGACATGCCGAGGAACTTCTCGAAGACCGGGCCGAGCCGGCCGTCGAACTCGTCGAGCCGGACGGCGACCGGCCCGGCCGCGGCGGGCGGCCGGCCCGGTCCGGTCTGGTAGAGCAGCGAGACGACGCGCGCCGGGGCGTCGGCGATCCGGACGTCGTCCGGCTCGCCGAGGGCGGCCGGAACCGCGATCGGGAAGGGGGCCAGGCGGCGCGCCTCGGTGAGCTCCACCGAGCGTTCGCCGGGGAGCAGTCCCTGGCCGCGCAGGGCGGGCCCGGGCTGGCTGCGCAGCTCGATGCCGGCGAACCGCAACAGGTCGGTCACGGTCGCGCGGACCGCGGGCGAGAGCGTGACCGCGGCGGCGAACACCAGCAGGAGCGCCGCGGCGACGGTGGCCCAGCGCGGGATCGTGCGTCGTGGCCGTGCGGGCAGCCGGGCCACGACGGCCGCGCGCACGTCGGGTGCGGGTGGCACGTCGAGGCGGTCGCCGAGCTCGCGCAGCGCGGCGGCGAGCCGGGCGTCCCGGGGATCAGTCACCGACCGCCTCCTTGTCCGGCTCGGCCAGCTGCGCCCGCAGCCGGGCGAACGCGCGGTGCGCCCGCGACTTCACCGAACCGCGCGGGCAGCCGAGCACCTCCGCGGTTTCCCCTTCCGTGAGGTCGAGGAAGTAGCGGCAGATCACGACGGCCCGGTGTTTCTCGGGCAGGGCCCGCACCGCCTCCAGCAAACCCTCTCCGGCCGCGTCGGTCAGCGCCCGGGCCGCCGGGTCGTCGTCCCGGACCAGTTCCAAGCGCGTCGCGCGCAGCTCGGTCGCGACACGCCGGCGCCGGGAGCGGACGAGGTTGTGCGTCTCGTTGGCGACGATGCGCAGCAGCCAGGCGCGGAAGGAGGCACCGCCGCGAAACGACGGCAGCGCCCGGAACGCCTTCACGAACGCTTCCTGGACGACGTCTTCGGCCTCGTGCCCGGCGCCCAGCAGGTAGGCCGTGCGGTGGGCGAGCGCGGTGTACCGGTCGACCAGCGTCCCGTAGGACGCCGGGTCGCCGTCGCGGATCCGCGCCACCACCGCGTCGTCGTCCGTCACCCGCCCCCTTCCTGCCGGTGTTCCACCTTCCTCTACACCGGCCGCGGCCGGGAGGTTCCCGCGGAACCGGCGCGAGTTGTGCGGTGTAGAACGGGCATGAAGCTACGAGCAGTCTCGGTGTTCGCCACGGTTCTGACGGCCTTGCTGGTGGCGGCGCCCGCGGCCGTGGCGGGCAATTGGGCGGTCACCTACCTCGACCCGCTGCCGGACACCGTCCGGGCCGGCCAGCCCTACACCGTCGGTTATTGGGTGCTGCAGCACGGTTCCCACCCCACCTACGGAGAACTGGGCGCGACCGCGCTGGTGTTCACGCCCTCGCAAGGAGACCCCGTCGTGTTCCCCGGAGTCGCCCTGCGCGAGCCGGCGCACTACGCGGCCGCAATCGCCCTGCCCCACGACGGCGACTGGCGGGTCTCGGCCCGCCAGGGCATCTTCGCCGACTACGAAATCGGCACGCTCACACTGCCCGGACGACTGGCGATCACCCCGCCACCGGCCCCGATGGCCACCGGCGAAAAGCAGCCGTGGGGCGCGATCCGGCCCCCGGCGATCGCCCTGAACGGCGGTGGTGCGGTGCAGGCGCAGCCGGAGGTCCCGGTCGCCGTGGCGCCCGCCCCGGAGGCACCACCGTCACTGGGGTCGGTGCTGACGGTCGCCGGACTCGTGGTCGCCGCGGGCGCGGCCCTCCTGGTGGGCGGGCGCCGGATGCGGGTCTGGCTGCGAAGGCGGTGAACACCGGTCACGGCCGGGCGGCCGCCACCGCCGCCGGGGTCGGGGCGCCCGCGCGGGCACCGGGGGAGGACACCGACAGCGCGGCCGCGATGTTCGCCGTCCGGACCGCCTGGTCCAAGGGGTCGCC
Source organism: Amycolatopsis sp. NPDC004772 (assembly GCF_053601215.1). NCBI lineage: Bacteria > Bacillati > Actinomycetota > Actinomycetes > Pseudonocardiales > Pseudonocardiaceae > Amycolatopsis > Amycolatopsis sp. NPDC004772. Next base: position 31,891 of record NZ_JBSGBK010000027.1, on the reverse strand, counting down.
GGCCGCGAGGCGTGCGGCCAGCACCCCGTTGAACGTGTCGCCGGCCCCGGTCGTGTCGACCACCGTCGCCGGGTGCGGTGGGATGTCGACCGGGGCCTGGCCCGGCAGTGCGTACCGGACGCCGTCGCCGCCCAGCGTCACCACCACCGGCGCCCCCGTCCGCCCCACGAGCGTCAGGAGGTCGGGCGCGAGTTCCCCGGCCTCGCCGCGGTTGGGCGTGAGGATCGGCCCGTGCCGCAACAAGTTCCTGACCACCGGGACGACCGGGGCCGGGTTGAGCACGCAGCTCACCCCGGCCCCGGTGGCCTCCTCGACCGCCGCGGCGACGGCCGCCTCCGGGATCTCCGTGCTGACCAGCACGCACCCGCAGGACGGCAACGCCTCCCGCAGCGCGGACCGGACGCGGTCCGGGTCGACGTGGGCGTTCGCGCCCGCGCCGACGGCGATCTGGTTCTCGCCGTGGACGTCCACGACGATCAGCGCCGCACCGGTCGGCACCCGCGCGAGCCGGTCGACGTGCCGGGTGTCCACTCCGGACTCCGCCAACTCGGCCAGCGCGCCCGCGCCGACGTCGTCGGAACCGACCGCGCCGACGAGCTGCACCCGGGCGCCGAAGCGGGCGGCCGCCACCGCCGCGTTCGCCCCCTTTCCGCCGCCGTGCCGGACCATCGCCGGCCCGACCACCGTTTCCCCGGCGCGCGGCAGCCGATCGGCCACGACGACGTGGTCGACGTTCACGGCGCCGACCACGACGACGGACCCGGTCACCACGCCACCCCCGCCCGCAGCAGAACGTTGGCGTACGGCGTCGCGTCCCCGGTCCGGACCACGAAGCGGCACTGCCCGAGCCGGGCCTTGAAGTCCTCGTGCGCGACGAGCTGCGGCTCGACGAGTTCGCCGAGCTCCCGGTGGACGTCCGGGTTGGCGGCCACCACGTCCCGGGACGCCCAGGCCGCCTCGACCGTCACCTCGGCCAGCAGCGGCCGCAGGACGGTGAAGAAGCCGGGGGTGCCGTAGACGACGCCGAGGTCGATCACCTCGACGCCGAGGGGCACCGGCAGGCCCGAGTCGCTGACGGCGAACAGGTCGGTGTGCCGCAGGTCGGCCAAGGCCCTGGTCAGCTGCCCGTTGATCAGGCCGGTGCGTTTCACCCGTCCTCCGAAATCGTTCCGGTGATCAGGCCGACCAGCCGGTCGCCCGTGACGCCGGCGACCGGGCGGCGCGCGACCGCCCGCCCTCGGCGCAGCACCACGACGGTGTCGGCCACCCGCATCACCTGCTCGAGGTCGTGGCTGATGATGAGCACGGTGACACCGCGGTCGCGCAGCGACAGGATCAGCTTCTCCACCGCCGCGGTCTCGCGCACGCCGAGGGCCGCCGTCGGCTCGTCCATGATCACCAGCGACCGGCCCCAGGTGACCGCGCGGGCGATCGCGATGCTCTGCCGCTGCCCGCCGGACATGCGCCGGACCGTCGTGCGCACCGACGGCACATTGACGTCGAGCCCGCTCAGGATGTCGCGGCTCTCGCGGATCATCCGGGGCCGGTCGAGCACGCCCAGCAGGGGCACCGGCCGCAGCAGCTCCCGGTTGAGGAACAGGTTCTGCCACACCGCGAGGTCGTCGATGAGGCCGAGGTCCTGGTAGACGGTCTCGATGCCGAGGTCGCGCGCGGCCTGGGGCGAGGACAGCCGGATCGGCTCCCCGCGGAACAGCAGCTGCCCCTCGGTGGGCGGGTGCACGCCGGTGAGGCAGCGCACGAGCGTGGACTTGCCGGCGCCGTTGTCGCCGACGATGGCGGTGACCTCGCCCTCGGCGAAGCCCGCCGTCAGCCCGTCCAGCGCCCGCACGGCGTCGAACGACTTCACCAGGTCGCGCGCCTCGATCAGGTACTCCGCTGTCATCTGCGGCCTCACTTCCGGAACCGGGCGAGCAGGGCCGCGAGCAGCACCACCGCGCCGACGGCGATCGTCTGGAAGTACTGGGAGATCCCGATGATCGTGAAGCCGTTCACCAGGCTGGTCAGCAGCACCGCCCCGGTCACCGAGCCGACGACCGACGCCTTGCCGCCGAACAGCGACGAGCCGCCGAGCACCACCGCGGCGATCGAACTCAGCAGGTAGTTCGTCTGCAGCGACGGGTCCGCGCCGCCGTTGCGGGCCACCAGCATCACGCCGGCGACCCCGCACAGCAGGCCGGACGCGGCGTAGGCGGCCAAGCGCACGCGCCGCACCGGGATGCCCGAGCCCAGCGCCGCGTCCGAGCCGCCACCGACGGCGAGCAGGTGCGTGCCGGCGCGGGTCCGGAACAGCGTGAACCACACCAGGACCGCGGCGGCCAGGGCGATCAGCCAGAACCAGCGCACCGGCCCGACCCCGTCGAGCGCGATCGCCTGCAGGAACGGCGAGGACACCGCGACCGTGTTGCCTTCGGTCAGCAGCAGGGTGATCCCGGAGACCACGCTCAGCGAGCCGAGCGTGACGATGAAGTCGGTCATCTTCAGGTAGCCCACGAGGAACCCGTTGACGACACCGACGACGACACTGCCCGCGATCGCGAGCAGGATCGCCAGTCCCAAGGGGACGCCGGCGGTCGCCGTCGCGCCGAGCAGCGCGGCCGCCCACGGCAGGTTCGCGCCCACCGACAGGTCGATGCCGGCCACCACGACGGCGAACTGCTGGCCCAGCGCCAGCACGGCCAGGATGGACGAGGCGACCAGCAGGTCGCCGAGGTTGCTCGGGGTCAGGAAGTGCGGGGTCGCGATGAAGAACGCGATCCACACCACGACCAGCGCGCCGGGCGCGGCGTAGTCGGCCGCGCGGGCGAGGTCGACCGAACGCGGCCGGGCCGCCGTGGCCGTCATCCGGCGACCAGCGGGGCGAGCGGGTTGTCGAACGGCGCGAACGGCTTCGGGAAGGACGCGAGCTGCTGGTCGACGACCGAGTTGTCGATGAACGCGATCGGCGCGACCACCCGCTGCGGGATCTGCTTGCCGGCGTGCGCGGCGATGCACGCCTGCACCGCGAGCTGGCCTTCGGCGTACGGGTACTGGGTGATCGTGCCGTAGAGGTCGCCGCGCTTGACCGAGTCGAGCGCGTCCTTGATGCCGTCGACCGAGATCACCTTGATCTTGCCGGCCAGCCCGGCGTTCTTGATCGCCTGGACGGCGCCGAGGCCCATGGTGTCGTTCGCGGCGAAGATGCCGGTGATGTCCGGGTGTGCCTTGAGGATCGCCTCGGTGACCTGCAGCGCCTTGTCCTGCTCGTAGTCGGCCGGTGCGCGCTGGACGACGTCGAGCTTGCCGCCGGTCGCCTCGGTGAAGCCCTTCTCGCGGTTGATCCCGTTCTGCTCGCCCGCGATGCCCTGCAGGATCACGACCTTGCCGGTGCCGCCGAGCGCGGTCAGCATCTTCTGGCCCGCCAGGGTGCCCGCCGCGATGTTGTCCGAGCCGATGAACGACGCGTACGAGACGCCCGCCGCGCTCGAGGCCGCGGGGTCGATCTGCGAGTCGAGGTTGAGGATCGGGGTCTTCTTGCGCGCGACGGGCACGAGCGGGGTGATCACGTTGCTCGCGTTGACCGGGACGACGCCGAAGCAGTCGTAGCCCTGTCCGGCCAGGGTGGAGATCTTCGCGTTCTCGCCGTCGGCGTCGGTCTCGGACGTGCCCGCCTGCACGTTGACCTCGACGCCGCGCTGCTTGCCCTCGGCCAGCGCGCCGTCGCGCAGCGCGGCCCAGTACGGGTTGGTGAAGTTGCGGGTGACGATGGCGATCCGCGGACCGCTCGCCTGCCCGGCGTCGTCACCACCGCGGCCACAGGCCGCGGTCAGCCCGGTGACCGCGACGGCCGCGACCGTCACCGCGACGATGCGGCGAAGGTTCCAGCTTCCCATGAGCGTTCTCCCTGGTCAGAGTGATTCAACTCGTGTTGATTCCGCGGTGCGGAGGCGTGTCAACTCGTGTTGATGAGGCATCCTGTGCTCTGGCACACTGCTTGTCAAGACTCGAACCGAGGATCGGAGTTCTTGGATGGCGGTGACGCGGGCGGACGTCGCCCGGCGGGCGGGGACGTCTCCGGCGCTGGTCAGTTACGTGCTCAACGACGGGCCGCGGCGCGTCGCGCCGGAGACCCGGGAGCGGATCCTGGCCGCGATCGAGGAGCTCGGCTACCGGCCGAACACGGTGGCCCGCTCGTTGCGGATGGCCCGCGGTCACGCGATCGGGCTGGTCATCCCGGACAGTGCGAACCCCTACTTCGCGTTGCTGGCCCGGGCGGTCGAGGAGACGGCGCACCGGTTCGGCTACCCGCTGCTGGTCGGCAACGCGGCCGACGACGAGAGCCGCGAGCTCGGTTACCTGCGCGCGTTCATGGACCGGCAGGTCGAGGGCGTGCTGGCGATCCCGTCGACGGCAAGCCCCGGATTGCGGGCGGAGTACGCGAAGATCCCGACCCCGGTGGTCCTCGTGGACCGCTCGTTCGACGGCGGCGAGCTGCCGACGGTGGTGGCCGACGCGGCGGACGGCGCCCGTGTGGCCGTGGCCCACCTGATCGGCCACGGCCACACGCGGATAGCGTGCTTGAGCGGCCCGGAAGTCTCGACGTCCCGCGACCGCGTGGCGGGCTACGAGCGCGCGCTGGCCGAAGCCGGCCTCAAAGGCTTGCCGGTGCTGCGCCGCCCATTCGGCAGCCGCGCAGGGTACGAAGCACTCGAGACGCTGATGGCCGGCCCTCAGCAGCCGACGGCGTTGTTCGTGACGAGCGACCTCGCGGCACTGGGCCTCCTGCGCGCGGCCACCGACCGAGGCTTGCGCGTCCCCGACGATCTCGCGGTGGCCTCGTTCGACGGAATCGAGTACGCGGCGTACACGAGCCCGGGTCTCACCACAGTGGAGCAGCCGATCTTCGAGATGGGCCGCTTGGCGGCGGAACTGCTGGTGGGAGCGCTCGACAGCGAAGCGCGGCCGAGCGGGCTGCAGACCTTGCCCACCCGGCTGGCGATCCGCGGTTCGTGCGGTTGCGCGGACTCGTTCGTGCGGTCGTCGAACACGCTGCTGGACCGAGCCGCCGACCTCGGCTGAGGCAGCTGTGGGTGGCCCGTGACCGGGTTGGGCCGGGCCGTGCTCACCGCTGCCGGCGGGAGCCGGACGTCAGCACCTCCAGCCCCAGCGGTGTGATGCAGTGCGTCGCGAAGTTCTCGTGCCGGTCGGTCGTGATGAGCCCGGCGTCCCGCAGCACGTTCGTGTGGTGGCTGACGGTCGCCGGGGTGACGCCGATCCGCCGGGCCAGCGTGGTGGTGGTGCTGCCGTCGACGACCGAGCGCAGGATCGTGGCCCGGGTCGTGCCCAGCAGCGCGCTCACGTGATCACCGCTGCAAGCGCCGGCCAGCACCCGGGATTCGGTGCGGAGCGGGAACACGAGGACCGGGCGCAGCAGCGGATCCGCGAGGGCCACGGGGTGGTAGACGCAGAAGTAGCCGGGAATCAGCAGCAGGCCGCGGCCGTCGAGGTGCAGGTCCCGATCGACGGGGTAGTCGACGGTCAGGATCGGCCGCTGCCAGCTCGCGCCCGGCCCGAGCCGCGCCAGCAGTCCCTCGGGGCCGCTCCGCAGGTAGCGCTGGATCCCGCCGGCGCACTCCGTTCGCAGCCCGTGGTCGATCACCTGCAGGTACGGCTCGACGAGAGCCTTGAAGTACAGCCGCAAGGCGCACCGCAGATGCTTCAGCGCTGCCGGCTTCCCGCGGCCGAGGTCGTCCAGCCACCGCGCCGCCGGACTCCCGGTCGGCCGGAGGCGGCGGATCTCGGCACCGAGCCGGCGGGCCGGCGTCGACAGAACCGCGTCGACGCTCTCCCCGATATCGCACCCATCCACGGCGGGAGTGAGGAAATCGGGGAAGTAGGCCGCGTGCGGCGCCACCGCCACCAGGGTCGACACGGCCGCCCGCAGGTCCCGGTCCCGGCTCATGCCCCCGCACACCCGGCGGCGCCAGGAGTCGAAGGACAGGCCCCCGTCCGCGTGCTGCAGGACCTGGACGCTGCCGACGATCTCCCACATGAGGTCGATCTCCAGTTTCAGCCGGGTCCGCGCGATGTCGGTGTCGGTGAAGTGAATGCGCAACTGCGCCACGTCGCTCCCCCCCCCCGTCGGCGTTTTGTCTGTAACCAATCCGCCGGGACCGGCGACTTGGATGGCACTCACGTCCCGAGGAGGCCCGATGAAACCGTTCTTCTTTCGCCGGAATCGCCGGATCGGCGTTGTTTTCAAGGTCGCGATCGTCGCCGGATCGGCGGTGATCGGAGTACTGAATTGTACGCCCGCCCAGGCGGCTCCCGGTCGCACCAGCCGCGGTGACGCGGAGGCCGTCCTGCACGCGAGCGGCACCGGTGGGGCGGCTGGCCGGATCCACGGCACCGCCGGTCGCGGCTCGCCGGCCGACATCGATCGGCGGGTGGCCATCCGCGTGCTGCCGTCGGTCGACGGCCGGCAATTCTGCCAGGACGACTGGCACGTCGTCCTGGTGGCGGAAATCGCCGGCGGCGACAAGTCCCTCACCATGCAGGAAGCCAAGGCGGAATTGAAGGCCGTGCGGCTGGAGTTCTTTCTCGACGGCTCGCCGCTGGCCACCGAACGAACGTCGGTCAAGCGGTTCCTGGATCCGGGCTTGTTCGACTTCGAAGAGGCGTACCTTTTCCAGCAGGGCGCGATCATGGCACCCGGTGATCTGACCGTCGGCGCGCATTCGCTGCGGGTGGTGGAAACCACCCCGGGCGGCAGCGGGGAGAACGACATCACGGTCTGGATCGACGCCACGGGCACCGGCGCCTGCCGTTGACTCCGGTGGCCCGGTGGGTTCTCCGCCCCCAGCAACGAAGAACCCACCGGGGGATTCACCAGCGGACACCGATCACCGGCGGCCCCGCCGGGACGCCGCGGCAGACCCACGTCGATCCGTGCAGCACGGCATCTCCTCCTGTGATAACAGCGAAAGCACCAGCACCGGCCGGAGCGTTGCGGCACGCACAGCAACGGACACCGCCGGGCGCGGGAAAGGTTCCGTTGCGCTGGTGGTGGTTCGTTCGCACCTGACTCCCTCCCGAAGCCACCCTGCCCGGCCCTCCGTGTCGATCTCTTGCCAGACTTCTGCATGTGCCTGGTCACCGCGCTGTTGCTCGGGGAACACCGATCCGGATCGCCTTGCTCGGCGAGGTGACGGCCCAGGTCGGTGCCCGGCCGGTCGGCCTCGGGACCCCGCGGCAGCGGTGTGCTGGCTGCGCTGGCGGTCGACGCCGGACAGCCCGTGCCGGCCGATCGCCTCCTGCGCCGGGTCCGGGCCGCGCGAGGACGGCCGAGCCGGCGCTCGCGGAGCTGGCCGAGCTGTGCGGCGGGCTTCCCTTGGCGCTGGCGCTGATCGCCGCCCGCGCCGCCGCCGACCCGCGCCTGGCCCTCGCCGACGTCGTCGCCGGTCTCCGGGCCCTCGGCTTGGCGGTCTTCGACTCCGAAGACCCCACCGACCCCACGGCGAGCCTGCCGACCGTGCTGTCGTGGTCGCTGCGGCACCTCACCGAGCAGCAACGCACCGCCTTCGCCCTGCTGGGCATCGCGCCCGGTCCCGACATCGGCCTGTCCGCCGCCGTCCACCTGATCGGCCTGCCCGAGCGGGAAACGCACATGACGATGCGCGCGCTGGCCGACGCGTCGCTCCTCGATCGCACCCCCGGCAGCCGGTACGGCATGCACGATCTCGTGCGCGCCTACGCCACCGCCGTCGCCGCCGAACTGCCGGCCGCGGTGCGGGAAACGGCGTTGCGCCGGGTCCTGGACTTCTACACCGGCACGGTGAACGCCGCCGACCGGCTGCTGAACCCCCACCGCGACCCGGTCCCGCTCGCCCTGCCCGATGCCGACGCGCACCCGCACGCCGACGCGGCGGCGGCCCTGGCGTGGTGCGACGCCGAGCACGCGAATCTGCTCGCCGCGCAGCAGACCGCGGCTCGTCACCACTGGCACGCCACGGTCTGGCACCTGGCCTGGGGCCGTTCCGGGAGCAGGGCCGCACCGACGACGTCCGCCGCGTGCAACAGCGGCTCGGCGACCTCTGATCGCCTATTCCGGGAATTGCCCGCCCGGTTTCCGGTAAGCGGCCCGTGTCCGGATACGCTGCCGCGGCCGAGCACACGAACCGATGGGGGACAACGCATGGACGGCACTTCCGGCGCGGGCAGAGTCCGCGTGCACGAACCCCTGCCGAATGCGCCGTCCGGGGCCGAACCGCTGTTTGCCGGATTTGTCCGCGAATTGACCGGGCTGACCATTGTCCGAATGGGACTCAGCGGAGCGCTCGTCCTGCTGGGTGTGCTGCTCGTGGTCGTCGAAGGGTGGGGGAGCGCGCTGCCCTACGTCTACTTCGGCACGTTCGGTGGCCTGCTTCTGCTGTGGACATACGTCCTGATCCTGTACCGGCGCCTCCGGAGCCTCTTCGGCGAGCCCTACCACCGGCTCGACGTCGCTCCCGATGGCTTGCGCACCAAGGGTTCGCGGGTCTCGGTGCGGTTGCCGGACGGCCGGTGGCTGCGGACGCGCCTGTCCGACGGGCCGCGGGTCCAGCTGGCCGGTGAGCGCCGGCTGTGGGTGCTCGGCAGGGGCCCGCGGATGTTCGTCCGCCCGCCGGGGGCGATGTGGGTGCGGTCCGGGCGGATCGAGGACGCCCCGGCCGCCGGGGCGGTGCCTGCCGAGTTCGTCCCGCGCTTCCCGGCACCGCCGTCGCGTGATCCGGTGCTCGCCGCGCACCGCGCGTTCCAGGCGCGGCGGTCGGCCGTCACCGGGGTGACGCTCCTGGCGCTGGGCGCGGCGGGACTCGCCCTCGTGTCGTCGCTGGAGTACGAATCCGGAGGCATTGCGGACGCGGCCGGGCTGGGCGGCGTCGCCGGCGGCAGCGCGGTCTTCCTGATGCTGGGCCTGCTGACGGCCGTCGGCAGCCTGCGGACCCGCCGTCCGATCACCGAGGACGGCTGGGTGGAACTGCGGATCGCGCTCGACACCCCGTTCGTGCCGCGAGCGCGCACCGCGGTCCGGCTGACGGGCTGGGCGCTGTACCCGGACGGGCGGCAGACGCGCTTCAAGCTCGTCGCCGACATCTCGCTGGCCGCGAACGTCGCGGTGACCGGGCAGCTGTGGCTGCTGGGCTACCCGCCGGCGGGCAAACCGGCGAAGGCCGGTCTCCCGGGCTACCCCTGCCTGGGCAGCTTCCGGCCGGCCTGAGCCGGCCCGCCGTCACGACCGGGCCGCGGCGGCCTTCCCGGCCAGGTCCAGCAGTTCGTCGAACACCTCGGTCGCGATGGCGGCGAGGGTGCGCTCCTCGCCGTCGCGCAGCCACCGGGTGAACGAGATCCCGAAGACGGTGGCCCCCGACTCGGCCGCCAGGGTGGCCGCGAGATCGTCGACACCCCGGGCGCGCAGCGCATCGGCGACCGAGGCGGCCAGCGCGGTGAGCTTGTGCTGTTCCCGTTCCTGCAGCGCCGGGTTGCGGTCGATCACCGACTGCCGGGTGCGGGAGCGCGAGCGCCGTTCGTCCGGGAAGAAGGTCGACGCCGACCGCAGCGCGGAGGCGACGACCTCGAGCGGGGACGCGTCGGCCGGGGCGGCGGTCACGCCGTCGAGGAACGCCCGCTCGAGGCGTTCTTGGCCGTCGAAGAGGACTTCGCGCTTGTCGCTGAAGTGGCGGAAGAAGGTCCGCTCGGTCAGGCCGACGGCCTCGGCGATCTCGGCCGCGGTCGTCTGCTCGTACCCGCGGGTGACGAACAGCTCGAGCGCGGCCTTCTGCAGCCGTTCCGCGGCTCCGGGTTCCCAGCGCACCATGCGGCCGAGTCTAGTGATGACAGGAGCTGACATACAGGCGTACGGTGTTGATGTCAGCGACTGACGTCCGTCACTGACATCAACCGTGAGAAGGAGTTCACGCAATGCGCGTTTTCGTCACCGGAGCCTCCGGCTGGATCGGCTCCGCCGTCGTCGACGAGCTGCTCGGAAGCGGCCACGAGGTCACCGGGCTGGCCCGGTCGGCCGCGTCCGCCGCGAAGCTCGAAGCCAAAGGCGCCCACGTCCGGCGCGGCGACCTCGACGACATCGGCAGCATCCGCGCGGGTGCGGAAGCGGCCGAAGCCGTCATCCACCTGGCGAACAAGCACGACTTCGCCAACCCGGCCGTGTCGAACGCCGCCGAGCGGGCCGCCGTGGAGACGATCGGCGACGCGCTCGCGGACAGCGGCCGCCCGTTCCTGCTGGCCTCGGGAATCGCCGCCCTCGCCAAGGGCCGGCCCGCCACCGAAGCCGACGCTTCCCCGTTCCACGGCCCGGACTCCCCGCGCGGCGGCTCCGAGAACCTCGCGCTCGAATTCGCCGCCCGCGGCGTGCACCCGGTGAGCCTGCGGTTCTCGCCGACCACGCACGGCACCGGCGACCACGGGTTCATCGCGGTCCTCGCCGCGATCGCCCGCGAGAAGGGCGTCTCGGGCTACCCGGGCGACGGCACCAACCGCTGGGCCGCCGTGCACGTGACCGACGCCGCCCGCATGGTCCGCCTCGGCCTGGAGAAGGCGCCCGCCGGCGCGCGCCTGCACGCCGTCGCCGAGGAGGGCGTGCCGACCCGCGAGATCGCCGAGGCGATCGGCCGTGCGTTCGACCTGCCGGCCGCGTCGATCCCGGAGGCCGGTGTCCAGGACCACTTCGGCTGGATCGGCGGCTTCTTCGCCATGGACCTCGCGGCGACGAGCGAGCGCACGCGGGAGCTGCTCGGCTGGACGCCCACCGGGCCGACCCTGCTCGAAGACCTCGACGCGGGCGCCTACTCGGCACGTCAGTAAGGGTTGCCCGGCACGTTGAGGCGCGTCTGGTAGAGGCCGAACGCGCCCGAAACCCCGGAGGTCAGGTACAGGGTCTTCCCGTCCGGTCCGCCGAACGCCGCGTTGGTGGTGTTGCGGCCGGCGGAGATGGTGCCGAGCGGGGCACCCGACGGGGAGAAGACGTGGACGAGGCCTTCGTCGAAGGAGGCCCAGTACAGGTTGCCCGCGCAGTCGATGGTCGCGCCGTCGGGGGTTCGCATGGTCGCGAACGTCGTGCGGTTGCCGGTGCTGCCGTCGGGGAAGACGGGGTACTTCACGATCGTGTCGGCGCCGGTGGCCCCCACGTAGAGGGTCTTGCCGTCGGGGGACAGGACGACGCCGTTCGGCTGCGGCAGCGTGTCGTCGACGAGGCTGACCACCCCGTCGCGGACGCGGAAGACGCCGGTCCGGCCGCCCTGCTCGTCGGCGCGGTTGCCGCGCTGGTAGTTCGGGTCGCTGAAGTAGGTGGTGCCGTCCTGGCCGGTGGTCAGGTCGTTCGGCGAGTTGAACGCGTGGCCGGGGGCGCCGGCCGCGACGGTCGTCCGGCTGCGGTCGGCCAGGTTGTAGGCCGAAACGGTGCGGTTGTCGTGGGTGGCGGCGAGCACCCGCGTCCCGTCGGCGCTGATCGCCAGGCCGTTGCTGCCGGAATCGGCGATGAACGTCTCGAAGGTGGCCGGCGGCCGGAACCGGAGCATCGCCGAGGGCTGCACGCCCTGGGGACCGGTGGCGTTCTGCATGTTCGACAGCAGCAGGGTGCCCGTCCGCCGGTCCCAGGTCGGTCCTTCGAGGAAGGTGAACCCGCTCCGGATGAGCCGGGCCGTCACGGCCTGGCTCGGCAACGGCGAGCCGTAGGTCGCGCCCGGCGTGCACGGTCCGGCCGTCGTGGTGCCGGACGCCGCGGGCGCCACCACGCCCGCGGTGATGATCGCCGTCGCCGCCACCGTCCACACGCGACGGTGGCGGGATGTCCTGCGGTGAGCCATGCCGGCTCTCCTTTCGCGAGGGGGACGGCGGCGGGCCGGTGGTCCCGGCCCGCCGCCGGGGTTCACCGTCCGAGCTCGACCTTGAAGATGCTTTCGTTGCTGTTGTTGGCGATGCTGTCTTTGTCGCCGTAGTTGCTGGTGGTCAGCCACAGGCCGCCGTCGGCGGACGGTTCCACGGTGCGCAGCCGCCCGTACGTGCCGGTGAGGTACTGCTGGACGTTCGTCAGGCTGTCCCCGGAGATCTCGGCCCGGTACAGCCGGGTTCCGCGCAGGCAGGCGATGTAGAGGGCGTCGCGGACCACGGCGATGCCGCTGCACGAACCCTCGGCGACGGGGTAGGTGCGCTTGGGCGCGACGAACCCGGCTTCGGCGCAGCTGCCCGTGGTGCCTTCGCAGCGGGGCCAGCCGTAGTTGCCGCCGCGGACGATGAGGTTGGTCTCGTCCATGACGTTGTTGCCGAATTCCTGTTCCCACAGCCGGCCTTGGGCGTCGAAGGCCAGGCCTTGGGGGTTGCGGTGGCCGTAGCTCCACACCGGCGTGCCGAAGGGGTTGTCCGAGGGGATGGTGCCGTCGCGGTTGATCCGCAGCACCTTGCCGGCCAGGTTGGTGAGGTCCTGGGCCCAGTCGCCGTTCTGGCCGTCGCCGGCGGCGATGTAGAGCTTGCCGTCGGGCCCGAACCGCAGCCGGCCGCCGTTGTGGTACTTGTTGCGCGGGATGCCGGTGAGCAGCACCTGCGGGGTGCCGCTGAGGACCCCGCCGGTGTAGCGGATCCGCACCACCCGGTTGTCGGTCGTGCTGGTGTGCATGACGTACAACCACGGGTCGGCCGCGAAGTCGGTGGCCACGGCGAGGCCGAGCACCCCGCCCTCGCCGTCGGTCCCCGCGACGTTCGGCATCCGCCCGGCCACCGTCTTCGTGCCGGTGGCGGGGTCGAGCCGGACGATCTCGAAGGCGTCGCGGCGGCCGTAGAGCACCTGTCCGTCGGGCAGGGTGGTCAGCCCCCACGGCAGGTCGGTTTCGGTGGTGACCCTGGTGACCGAGCAGACCGCGGTGGCGCAGGAGGCGCCGGTGGTGACCGTGACCGGTGAGCTCGGGGCCGACCGGTTGGCCTGGGCGTCGCGCGCCCGCACCTGGTACTGGTAGCGGGTGTTCGCGGCCAGGCCGCTGTCGGTGAACGAGGTCGTGGCCGAGCCGCTGGTGGAGCCGGCCACGGTGCCGTCGCGCAGCACTTCGTAGCCCGTGACGCCGACGTTGTCGGTGGCCGGCGACCAGCGCACGGTGACGGTGGTGCCCGAGGCCGTCGCGGTCACGCCGGCGGGCGTGCTGGGCGGCTCGGTGTCGGCCTGGCACTGCGGCACGCTGACGGTGACCGTGGGGCTGGCCTGCGAGACGTTGCCCGCGGCGTCGCGCGCGTTGACGTACAGACCCCAGGTGGCTCCCGGCGCGACGGTCAGCTCGGCCGACAGCGCGGTGCCCGGCACCGAGGTCATGAGCTGCCCGTCGTGGAAGATGTCGTAGAAGGCGACCCCGACGTCGTCGGACGACGCCGACCACGAGAACGTCACGGTCGCGCAGGTCAGGTTCGAGGTGCGCGGGTTGGCCGGCGCGGTCGGCGGTGTGGTGTCGGCGGCGAGCTTGACCAGCTGCCACCGCTGGTTGGCGCCGCCGGTGTCGGGCAGCTGGACGACCCGCGCGCCGTCGGCGGTGGCGGAGCCGAGCACGTCCACGGCCTTCCCGCTGGCCCGGTTGAGCAGCCGCACGTCACCGCCGGCGGAGTCGGCCAGCCGGAACTGCTGCCCGGCGCGCCCGGCGTCGGTGTTCTGCACCAGCCCGGCCCGGTCGGCGGTGGACGGGAAGCTCAGGACCTTGGCGCTGTGCCTGGACTTGATGCGGTAGTTGCCCCCGCCGGAGTCGACGAACTGCCACTGCTGGGAGGCGCGGTCGTCGCGGGTGGTCTGGGTGACCCGGGCGCCCTCGTAGGTGGCGCTCCCGGCGACGTCCAGCGCCTTGCCGCTGTTGCGGTTGACCAGCACGTACGAGGCGTTGGTGTCGACGGTGGCGGCCGAGGCGGCCGGTGCCGGAACGGCGATACCGAGGCCGACGAGTACCACCGTGCTCAGCGTTCGGAAGGCCGAGCGGTTTCTTCGCGGAGCCGAGCCGGTCCGGACGCGGCGCGATGCCGGCCCGCCAGGCTTTCGTGCGCAGACAGCCATGCGTCGCCTCCTTGCGAGCAGGGTGCGGAACTTCGCCTGACTGGGAGCGCTCCCAGGTCACCGTAGCGCAAACCGTTTGCCGCCGACAAGACCGGTGAGGAGGTATCCAACCACGCCGGAGCGGGCACCCGCCGCGGGTGCCCGCTCCTCTCAGCGGATCGGGTTGGGCGTGATGTCCTGGGCGAAGAGGTTGCCGTTGGAGCTGCCCACGTGGACGTGGTAGCCGCGGCCGCCCACGTTCACCGTGATGTGCGGCCGCGGGTCGGCGCCGCCCGCCGCCCCGCCGAGACCGCCCTGGTGGATGCCGGCCGTCTGCTGCCAGCCGCGGCCCTCCTGCATCTGCTTCAGCAGTTCTTTCGCGCGGCGCGCGCCTTCGCCGCGGCCGGCGGCGAGGTTCTCCAGGATGCCGACGAACTTCTTGTCGCTGATCTCCGTCACCGGCACGTTCGCGTTGCCGTGGAACACCGGCTGGCCCGGGCGGTTGTTGGCCAGCACCGGGTTGTTCGCCTTGCCGCCCTTGCACTTGCCCTTGCCGCCCTTGAGGCCGACCGGGTCGAGCCAGCCGGTGGGGTTGCGGACGTAGGCGTGCGGGTTGGTGCCGCCGCCGAGCCCGATCGGGTCCGGGCTGATGTAGCGCCCGGTCTCCGGCTCGTAGTACCGGTTGACGTTGTAGTGCAGGCCCGTTTCGGCGTCGAAGTACTGGCCGGGGAACCGCAGCGGCGTCGGCGCCGGGCCGCCGGCGTCCAGGCCCCACAGGGTCTGCGCCGAGTGCCAGGTGATCCGGCCGGCTTCGTCGACCAGCTCCGCCGGGCTGCCGATCAGGTCGGCGACGACGGCGTGGAACTGCTCGTCGAGGCCGCCGTCGGCGCGGGTGCGGCGGTCCAGCACGCTGACCGGCACCGGCCGATCCGGCTCCCAGTCCCAGGTCGTGGTCCGGGCCGGCGCGCCGCCGGTCGTCACGATCTCCTCGGCCGGGACGATCCCGTCCCAGACGAAGACCGTCTCGGCGGTGACCGTGCCGTCCGGGCCGAGCAGGCGCTTGGCGACCCGGCGGCCCAGCGCGTCGTAGGCGTAGCGCCACTCGTGGCCGTCCGGGGTCCGCACCTGCTCGAGGCGGTCGTCGGCGTTCCAGGCGAAGCTCCAGCCGGCGGGGCCGCCCGGCTGCTGCCGCCAGGTCAGCCGGCCGAGGTCGTCGTAGCGGTACTCGACGTCGCCGGCCCGCCGCACCAGCGTCCCGGTGTACTCGCGGGGGCCCGCGGCCGGGTGGGCGGCCCACTCCGCCACGGCGATGTTGCCCGCCGCGTCGTAGGCGTACCGCTCGCTGGCGCCGGGCCGCTGCAGCCCGGTGACCCGGCCCAGCCGGTCCAGCGCGAACTCGCGGCGGCCGGAGAGCAGGTCGTCCACGCCCGCGAGGACGTCGTCCGCCCGGTGCCGGTAGGCGCGCCGCTGCCGCGGCCGCCCGTCGGCTCCCGCGACGACCTGTTCGACGAGCCGGTCGTTCGCGTCCCAGGTCTGGGTCAGCGTCGCGGTGCCGAAGACGCGGCCGATCTCGCGGCCGGCCGGGTCGTGGGCGAACCGGATCGTCCGGCCTGCCGTGCCGAGCTCGGCCGGCGCGCTCGCCGCGTCGTAGGTCCAGGTGCTGGTGACGCCCGAGGCGGTGCGGCGCGCGGTCCGCAGCCCGCTGCGGTCGTAGCCCGAGCGGACTTCCCGGCCGTTGCACGTCTCGGCCACCACCCGGCCGAGGCGGTCGTAGGCGAAGGTGAGGTCGGCGTCGGCGTTGGTCGCGCGCACCAGCCGGCCCGCGGCGTCGTAGGCGTAGGTCGTGACGCTGTCCCCACGGCGCTTGGCGGTCAGCCGGCCCAGCGCGTCCCAGGTGTAGGTCGTCGGTTCCCCGGCGCCGGTGGCGCTTTCGAGCAGCTGGCCGGCGGCGTCCCTCCGGTAGGTGACGACCCGGCCGTCGAAGTCGGTCTCGCGCACGACCCGCCCGGCGGCGTCGTAGTCGATCCGCCACTGCGCACCCGCGGCGTTGGTCACCGCGACGAGCCGCAGCTCGGTGTCGTAGGTGAACCGCGTGCGGCTGCCGTCCGGCGCGATCTCGCAGACGGGCAGGTCGAAGGGGCCGAAGTCGGTCCGGGTCACCGCGCCCGCGGCGTCGGTCCGCTCGGTCGCGTTGAGCTCGCCGTCGTAGGTGAAGCGCTCCACGGAGCCGTCCGGGGCGACGCGCTTCCACAGCTCGCCCTCGACCGTCCACGCGAACGTCGTCGTGTGACCCGCCGGGTCGGTGACGGTCTCGACGCGGCCGAGCCGGTCGTAGGTGTAGGTGGTGCGCCCGCCGGCCGGGTCGAGGACCGTCCGGGGCTTGCCGAGGCCGTCGCAGTCGATCCGGGTCGTGCGGCCTTCTTCGTCGGTGAACGAGCCGAGCGCCCCGCCCGGGCCGTAGCCGTAGCGGCGGACCCCGCCCATCGGGTCGGTGGTCGCGACGAGCCTGCCGGTCTCGTCGTACTCGTGGGCCCAGACCGCGCCGTCCGGTTCGACGGTGGCCTGCGGTCGGCCGCGCCCGTCGTAGGAGACGCTGTGGACGCTCCCGTCCGGGCGGGTCTCCGACGTCCGCCTGCCGTGCTCGTCGTAGCCGTACCGGGTGGTCCGGCCCAGGGGGTCGGTCACGGCGAGCAGCCGGTCGTGGCGGTCCCAGTCGTAGGTCGTGGCGCCGCCGAGCGGATCGGTCTCGCGGACGAGCTGGAACTCCTCGTTCAGCTCGAAGGTGGTGGTGTGCCCGAGCGAGTCGGTCGCGCGGTTGACGCGGTTTTCCCGGTCGTAGGCGAAGGTGTAGGCGAGCACGCCGCCCGGGCCGGTGCCGTGGACGCAGCGGTCGAGTTCGTCGTAGGTGAACGCGTAGCCCCGGCCGTTGCGGTCCTGCCAGCTGGTGATGCGCCCGGCCTCGTCGTAGCCGAACCGGTAGGGCCGGCCCGAGGAGTTGACCACCTCCACCAGGTTCGCCCGCTCGTCGTAGGCGAACCGGGCGAGGGTGACGCGGTCGTCGTCGCGGGCGCCGACGGAGGTGAGTTCGGTGATCCGGCCGCCGGCCGTGGTGACGGCGACGCGGTGCCCCGCGGAGTGCCGCACCTCCCGCAGCGTGCCGTGCGGGTCGCGGTCGAAGACGATCCGGTTGCCGTCGGCGTCGGAGATCGCCGCCAGCCAGCCGGTGTCCCCGCCGGCGGGGAAGTGCAGGGTGCGGCCGAGGTCGGGCTGCTCCATGACGTACTCGTCCCCGAGCCGCCGCAACGGCCACAGCGGACCTTCGACCGGCTTGACGGCGGCGGCGCCCGGGAGGGGGTAGACGAGCAGGGTGCCGTCCTCGGCGGCGAAGTCGACGCGGTCGGTTCCGGTTTCCAGGCGCTGGTCCGCGGTCGACGCCCAGGAGCGTCCGAAGTGGACACCGCTGCGGTAGCCGGAGAAGTGGGCGCGGTCCAGAACGAGCGCCAGGACGCCGTCGATCTCGACGTCGGTCTGGGCGAGCATCATCCGCCCGGTGGTCATGTCGATCGGGTCCCCGCTGCCCGGGCGGCAGTCGGTCGGGGTCGAGTTCTCCTTGGGGGAGCCGTTCTGGTCGGCAAGCCCGCCGCTGCGCGGCTTGCCACCGCCGTTCCCGGCGCCCTTCCCGCCGCCGGAGGGCGTGGTCGAGCCGCCATCGGGGGAGGAATCCGGCCCCTTCGGGGTGTCGTCGGGGCCTTTGGAGCCCGGAGGCGGGTCGCTCTTGGGCGGCGGGTCGCCTTTGGCGCCGGAAGTGCTGGTGCCGTCGCCTTTCGCCCCCGAGGGCGAGGTGTCGTCGCCCTTCGGCGGCGGCGCGTCCGGGCCGCCCTTGCCGTTGGGGCCGCCGATGTCCTTCGGGCCGCTTTTGATGTCGGCGTGTTTGGGTGGCGGCGCGGTTTTGCCCGGCTTGATCTTCCGTAAGGCCTTGGCCGCGTCTGAGAACAGGTCCCCGGCGCGTTTGAGCAGCGGTACCAGGGCCTTCAACGCCGTTACCAGTCGTTTGACCAGGTCGGCGATCTTGGAGGCGGTCTTGGCGACGGCGTTGATGACCTGGGGTACGACCCAGGTCATGCCGATGCCGAGGGTGAACACGACCTGTAGTGCCCAGCTGATGAGGTGCCCGACCAGTTCGGCGATGATGTCGCGCACGAGTGCGCGGACCGCGGCGACGACCTCGCCGGCGGTTTTGACGCCGCTGGAGGCGCCTTCGCAGCCTTTCTGCGCGGTCTCCAGGAGCGTGACGGTGTCTTGGGCGCGTTGCCGGTAGGTGTCGGCGGCGGCGCCGGTCCAGGAGGCGATGTCGGCGGTGACCATGCCGGTCAGGTCTTCGCCGACGCTGCCCAGCTCGGTCGCGATGTTCTTCCAGGTCTCCGACTGCGCCGCGATCTCGTCGGCGTTGCCGGTGAGCCCGTTGAGGGCTTCCTTGAGCGGTCCGACGTGCTCGATGAGCCAGCCGACTCCGGCGGCGAGGATCGCGCCGAAGGGGTCCATCGCCATCGACAGCGCGTCCAGCGCCGTCCCGACAGCTCCGAGGGCGACCGAGGCCCAGTCCCCGCTCTCGATGGCCGACTTCAGGTCGTTCGCCGTTTCCAGCAGCGAAATGCCCGAGTACGCCTTGGTGGAATCCTTCGTCTCCGCGACCAGCGGGTTTCCCACTACTACGCGACCTTTCCGAGGGGACGGCGAACCGTGTCAATCACTCGGCCGGAGGATAGCAACGCCCCCAAGAGTGGTCTTCGGATCGGCGCCGGCTTGCCCGACGGGGCAGGTTTCCGGGTCGGAAGGGCAGACGTCCGCGGGCGCCGCCGGCGTCTGCGGAAGGGCGGTGCGCCCGCCGGGTAGCGTTTTCCGATTTGCGGTTTGCCGCCCTGTGCCGGAAAAGTCCGTTTCCGGTGGACCTGTCACGGTCGGGTCGGGCACCGAGCTCGCCGTCGATTCGATGGTCGCCTTCCTCGAACGGTTCTGCGGCGCACGGGCCGTTTTTCCCGGCCGCCCGGGAACGTTTTCCCTGTCGGCCAGGAAAAACGCGCAGCTAGCATCGGTCCGGCACGCGGCAGTCACCGGCCGCGGGGTGCCGTTCGGCACGGACCCGGTGTTCCTCGTCGCCCGGCCTCGCCGAGCTGCCGGCCGCGAGCCGGATCGTCGAAACCATCGCAGAGGAGACGGCATGAGCCACGATGCCCCGGCGGGTGTGTTCGCCGTGCTGAAGGCGACCCCCACCCCCGTCCGCTACCTGCTCGGGGGTGTGCTGGTCAACCAGCTCGGCGCGTTCGTCCAGACCTTCCTGCTGCTGTACCTGACGGTGCGCGGTGTCTCGGTCGGTCTCGCGGGCCTGTGCCTCGTCGCCTACAGCGTCGGGGCGATCTTCGGGACGCTGCTGGGCGGCGAGCTCACGCACCGGCTCGGCCCGCGGGCCACGATCGTGGCGTCGATGACGGCGTCGGCACCGCTGGTCGCGTCGATCCCGTGGCTGGGTCGCCCGGACCTGATCTGGCCGCTGTTCGCCGTGGTGGCGCTGGCCGGCCTGGTCACCCAGGCCTACCGGCCCGCGGCGGCGGTCCTGCTGTCCGACCTGATGCCCGAGCGGTACCAGGTGATGGGCTTCTCGATGATGCGGATCGCGCTCAACATCGGCGCTGCGCTGGCGTCGCTGATCGCCGCCGGACTCATCCTGCTCGACTGGGACCTGCTGTTCTGGCTGGACGGCCTCACCGCGGCCCTGTACGCGCTGCTGGCGTTCGCGTTACTGCCGAAGACCGCCGGGGCCGAAAAGGAAGCGGCGGAGCCCGAGGAGGACCGGCGCTCGGCGTACGCGACCCTGGTCCGCGACGGCAGGTTCCTGCTCTACCTGGGGGCCGTCTTCGTCGGCACGATCGTCTACGCCCAGTTCACCGTCGCGCTGCCGCTGCAGATCGTCGCCGACGGGCACCCCGAGGCGCTCTACAGCGCGGTGCTCGCGACGTCGTCCATCGTGCTGATCGTCACCGAGCTGAAGCTCACCACCTACGTCACGCGATGGCCGCCGCAGCTGGCCGGCGGCCTCGGGCACTTCGTCTTCGCGCTCGGCGTCGCGGGTTGGGGCCTGTCCGCCGGGTCCAGCGTGCTCGTGCTGGTCAGCGCGGTGTTCTTCGTGTCCGGCCTGATGATCTCCGGCCCGAGCATGTTCGCGCACCCGGCGAAGTCGCCGTCCCGCGTGAAGGCCCGGTATGTCGGCACCTCGCACGCGGTGATCGGGCTGGCCTCGGCGCTCGGCCCGGCGTTCGGGGTGTTCGCCTGGACTCGGCTCGGCAGCGGCATCTGGCCGCTGTGCGGGGCCATGGCGGTCGCCGCCGGGCTCTTCGCCTGGGCGGGCATGAAGCAGAAGACCGCGCCGGCCGTGGTCGCCGCGACCGAACCTGTGGGGGAGAAGGCATGACCGAGCCCGACGGCGTGCTGCTGGTGATCGGCAGCGGGCTGAAGCTCTACCGCGAATACCTCGTCCGGTCGATCCACCGGCGGGCCCGGTCGGCGGGCCTGCGCCTGGTGCTGCTGAACCACCTCGAGCCGACGTGGCAGCGGAAGTACTTCGACGAGATCGTCGTGACCGACGTCTTCGACCCCGAAGCGCTGACCGCGGCTGCCCGCGAGGTGGCTGCGCGGGCGCCGATCGCCGGGCTGACGTGCTGGGACGAGCCCCTGGTGCTGGCCGCCGGCGAGCTCGCCGCCGAACTCGGCGTGCCCGGGCTGAGCGTGCGGGGCGTGCACGGCTGCCGGGACAAGTACCGGACGCGATCGGTGCTCACCGCGGGCGGTCTCCACCAGCCCGGGTTCGCGACGGTGACGACAGTGCGCGAAGCCGTCGTCGCGGCCGGCGGAATCGGCTACCCGGTGGTGGTGAAACCCCGCGCGATGGGCGCCAGCATCGGCGTGGTGCTCGCCGCCGACGCGGCCGAGGTCGCGACGGCGTTCGAAGTGGCGGCGGGAGCGAGCCGGGCCGAGAACGCACCGTACGGCGGCAGTGCCCTCGTCGAGGGCTACGCCGAAGGTCCCGAGATCAGCGTCGACGCCGCCGTCCACAAGGGCGAGTACCGGCCGATGTTCCTGGCCCGCAAGCAAAGCGGCGAAGAGCCGTACTTCGAGGAGACCGGGCACATCGTGGACGCGGCCGACCCGCTGCTCGACGACCGCGAGCTGGTGGACACCCTGGCCCGCGCGCACCGGCTGCTCGGCGTCGAAGACGGCATCACCCACACCGAGGTCCGGCTCACCGAGCGCGGGCCGTTGATCATCGAGGTCAACGGCAGGCTCGGCGGTGACCTCATCCCGTTCCTCGGGCTGACCGCGACCGGTATCGACCCGGGCGAGGTGCTCTTCGACGTCGCCACCGGCCGGCGGCCGGACCTGGCTCCCACCCGCCGGTCGGTCGTGGGCATCCGGTTCGGCTGCCCGGACCACGACTGCGTCGTGCGATCGGTGACCGTGCCGGCGGCGGCACCGGGGCTGGTCACGGCGGCGCGGATGGTCGAACCCGGCGCGTCGCTGCGGCTGCCCCCGGGCGGCTACCTGGCCCGGCATTCGTTCGTCGTGTGCGAGGGTGAGGACGTGGCGACCTGCGGCCGGCGGCTCGACGCGGCAGCGGCCCTCGTCGACGTCGACGCAGCCCCGCTCGACCCACCCGAGCCCGGGCCGTCGTTCGTGATGCCCGCCGGACTGTCGGACGTGGACGCATGACCGCCGGCAGCATGACCCGCCCGGCGCCGCCGCTGACCGCCGGAGAGATCCTGGCCCGGGCGAAGGCCCTGGCGCCGGTGCTGCGTGAGCGGGCAGCCGAGTTCGAACAGGCCCGCCGGTTGCCCCCGGACGTCGTCGAGCTGCTGCGCGACACCGGAGTGTTCCGGATGGCGTTCCCGCGCGAGTTCGGCGGCCCGGAACTGACGTCGATCGAGCAGACCGAGGTGATCGAGGCCCTGTCGTACGGGGACACCTCGGCCGGCTGGTGCGCGATCATCGGGTCCGGCACCGGGCTGTACGCGTCGTTCCTGTCCGACGCCGCCGCGCGGGAGATGTTCCCGCGGCTGGACCTGATCACCGCGGGCATGCTGTTCCCGGCCGGCCGCGCCGAGCGCGTGCCCGGCGGGTACCGCTTGACCGGGCGGTGGACGTTCGGCAGCGGGATCACCCACTGCGACTGGGTCATCTCCGGCGCGTTCCTCTACCGCGACGGCAAGCCGGAGCCCAGCCCGGACGGCCGTGACCCGCACGACTCGCGCCTGTTCATGGTGAAGGCCTCGGAGGCGGAGGTCATCGACAACTGGCACACCACGGGCCTGGCCGGCAGCGGCAGCTGCGACTACACGATCACCGACGTGTTCGTGCCCGAGGACCGCACGCTGTCGTTCGACACGGTCCACGGCAGGCCGAGCCCGCTGGCGCGGCCGGAGTCGTTCATGCGCACGGTGCCGGGCGTGCCGCTGGGGGTCGCGCGGGCCGCGCTCGACCACGTTCGCGAAATCGTGCGGACCCGGGTGGACCGCGCGACCGGGGTGCCGTGGGCGGACAACTGGCGGATGCAGGTGACGCTCGCGGAGTGCGAAGCCGACTTCATCGCGTCTCGCGCCGGCGTGTACAGCACGATGCGGGAGCAGTGGGAGCTGCTCTCGGCGGGCGCGGAGGTTCCGGTGGAGCTGGAGGCGGCGCTGCCGCTGTCCCGGCTGCACGCGTTGCGCACGGCCCGCTCGGTCGTGGCGCGCCTGTACGACCTGATGCAGACGGGCTCGATCCACCGCAGTGGTCCCTTGGACCGCTGGCTCCGCGACACCACGACGATGTGCCAGCACCTGCTCGCCCAGGACCGCATCCTGCAGTCGGCGGGAGCGCACCTGCTGGGCGGGACCCCGGAGTTCCGCCTCTGCCTGGGCCTCACCAGCTGAGCCCGGCCCACGGCTGCCCGGGAACCGGGGTCCGGTTCCCGGGCTGCGGGGTAGCCGTCCTGGGTCAGTCCAGGCCGAGCCCCGCGTCGCGCGCCATCACGATGAGCCGGGCGCGGTCGGCGGTGCCGAGCTTGGCGAAGATCGCGGACACCCGGTTGCTGATCGTCTTCGGCGTGAGCGCGAACTCGCTCGCGATCGCGGAGTTCGACTTGCCGGCGGCGACGCGGTCGAGTACGTCTCGTTCGCGCGCGGTGAGCTGCGCGAACGGGTAGGGCTCCGGCTCGGCGCCCGGACGCAGCCAGGCCCCGAGCCGCCCGGCGATCGCCCGGCCGACGATCAGCTCGCCCGCCGCGACCGCCTGCACGCCACGGAGGATCTGGTCCGCGCCGGCGTCCTTGATCAGGTACCCGCGCGCCCCCGCCTGGAACGCCGCGGTGATCGTGCGATCGGCGTCGACCTCACTGAAGACGAGCACGGCCGTTCCCGGCGCGGCGCGCACGATCCCGGCGATCACCGCGATGCCGTCGTCGTCACCGAATTGCAGGTCGGTGACGAGCACGTCGGGCCGCAACCGCGTGGTCTCGGCGAGCACCGCGGCCGTGGTGGCGGCTTCGCCGACCACGCTGATCGCCGCGGAGCGTTCGAGCATCGACCGCACGCCGCGGCGCACCGCCGGCCGGGTGTCCGCGAGCACCACCGTCGCCAACGGGACGTCCGGCACCACTTCGATCCCGGGACGACGCCGGGTCAGGTGCCGACGGGCCGGCAGCGCGGGCGTCCACGCGAGCTCGTTCGCTTGCTGGTTCACCGTTCCCCCAGAACCTCATCGCGGGCGCCCCTCGCCGCGCGCGCCACGCAGGGCGGCTGGAGACGGCGCCCGCCCCGGGGCAGGCAGAGTCTTGCAGCGACCGTCGACAGTTCGGTTGCAGTCCGTCGACAGCCCCGTCTTCAGCCCGGCGCTTCCGCCGTCATCAGGGGCGGGGCTGGGTGCTCCACCAGGTCTGACCGGCTTCGGGCAGCGTCGAGATCGGGTCGTAGTACGGGTACCGCCGCTGCAGGGCCTCGGGGTCGTCCAGCTCGATGCCGGTCCGGTAGTTCTTGGTCCAGTACGAGATCCCCAGCTCCCGGTCGTACTCGGCGAGCTGGTGCACCCACCGCTTGCCCACGTAGGGCACGTCGCACACGATCCGCGGCGTCGCGTACCCGGGCAGGTACCCCATGATCGAGTGCTGCAGTTCCTGGGCCTCCCACACCGCCACGCGCCAGTGCTCGGCATTGGGGATCATGTCGCACATGTAGAAGTAGTACGGCAGGATGTTCGCTTCCCCTTGCAGCGCAAAGCAAAGGTCCAGCAGCGCCGCCGGCGTGGCGTTCACCCCGCGCATCAGCACGCCCTGGTTGCGGACGTCGCGGACCCCGACGTTCAGCGCCGTCTGGGCCGCCTCCGCCACCAGGGGGGTCACCGACTGGGCGTGGTTGACGTGGGTGTGGATCGCCAGGTTGACCCCGCGACGCTGGGCCGTCACCGCGACGCGCTCCAGGCCTTCGACCACCTTCGGCTGAATCCAGTGCTGCGGCAGGGCCGCCAGGGCCTTCGTCGCCAGGCGGATGTCGCGGACCGTTTCGATGTCCATCAGGCGCATCAGGAACGACTCCAGCTGCGGCCACGGGACGTTGGCCACGTCGCCGCCGGACACCACGACGTCACGGACGCCCGGCGTCTTCTTGAGGTACGCGATCATCGCGTCCTGGCGGTCGACCGGTTTGAGGGTCAGCTTGTGCTTCTCCACCGTCTCCGTCGAGTTGCCGACGAGGTCCATGCGGGTGCAGTGGCCGCAGTACTGGGGGCAGGTCGAGATCATCTCGGCCAGCACCTTGGTCGGGTAGCGGTGGGTCAGGCCCTCCACGACCCACATCTCGGCCTCGTGCAGCGAGTCGCGCTCGGAGTGGGGGTGGCTGGCCCAGACCGGGTCGCGGTCGCTGCGGACCGGGAGCATGTAGCGGCGGATCGGGTCGGCGTAGAACGCCTCGGTCACCTTGGCCGGGTCGGTGCCGGCCGTGGGGGCCATCGTGTTGAGCATCTGCGGGGGCAGCAGCATCGACATCGTGGCCATCTCGCGCTGGTCGGCGAGCAGGTCGTCGTAGAAGCGCTCCTCGAGGAGGTCGCCCATCAGGGCGCGCAGCTGCTTGACGTTGCGGACGCAGTGCACCCGCTGCCACTGCGCGTCACGCCACTCGGCCTCGGTCACGTCGTGCCAGCCGGGAAAGCGGCGCCAATCGGGTTCCACCAGCTCGGCGCGGGCGTACTCGTAGGGCTGGTCGAAGGCGGCGGCAGGCGTCACAGGTTCCTGGATCGCAGTCACTTGTACTCCTAGTCGTCGGGAACGCGTTAAAATATCCTGTCATAACGTTCTCACGGAGTAAATCTTCCTGCCTGCCGGGGCGGCGTCCCCCACGTGGACGCAGGGGGCAGACTCAGGGGCGTGACGGACGAACAGACGACGCTCCTGCTCGGCGGGCGCATCTACACCCCCGCCGGTCCCGACGCCACGGCGATGGCGGTCACCGGCGGCACCGTGGTCTGGGTCGGGCAGGACGCCCCGGCCCGCGCCCTGCACCCCGGCGCCCGCGAAATCGACCTCCAGGGCGCCTTCGTCGCCCCCGCGTTCGTCGACGCGCACGTCCACGCCACCGCCACCGGCCTGCACCTGACCGGCCTCGACCTCACCGGCGTCCGCAGCGGCGCCGACCTGCTGGTCCGCGTGCGCAACGCCGCCGTGGGCGGCCAGGTCCTGCTCGCCCACGGCTGGGACGAGACCACCTGGACCGACCCGCGCCTGCCCAGCCGCGCCGAGCTCGACGCCGCCGCCGGGGGCACGCCGGTCTACCTCAGCCGCGTCGACGTCCACTCCGCGCTCGTCTCCACCGCCCTGGTCGAGCTGGCCCCCACCGCCCGCGACGCCGACGGCTGGTCACCCGACGGCCCGCTGACCCGCGCCGCCCACCACGCCGTCCGCGCGGCCGTGCGCGCCGCCATCCGCCCCGAACAGCGGGAACGCGCCCAGCGGGCGTTCCTCGCCGAGGCCGCGAAGCAGGGCATCGTCAGCGTCCACGAGTGCGCCGGCCCCGACATCTCCGGCCGCGACGACCTCGCCGCCCTCCTCGCCCTCGCCGGACCCGGCACGCCCGAGGTCGTCGGCTACTGGGGTGAGCTCGGCGCCGTCGGCACCGCCCGCGACCTCGGCGCCCGCGGCCTGGCCGGCGACCTGTTCGTCGACGGCGCCCTCGGCTCCCACACCGCCGCGCTCACTGAGCCCTACGCCGACCACGCGAGCACCGGAACGCGCTACCTCGACGCCCTCCGCATCGCCGAACACCTCACCGCCTGCACCGAGGCCGGCTTGCAGGCCGGCTTCCACGTCATCGGCGACGCCGCGGTCGCCGAAGTCGTCGAGGGCTTCCGGCTGGCCGAAAAAGAGGTCGGGCAGCGCGCCCTCGCGGCCCGCCACCACCGCCTCGAGCACCTGGAGATGGTCACCGCCGAGCAGGCCAAGCACCTGGCCGGCTGGGGGGTGACCGCCTCGATGCAGCCGCTGTTCGACGTGCTCTGGGGCGGCCCGGAAGGCATGTACGCCGAACGCCTCGGCGCGGACCGCGCAGCCGGTCTCAACCCCTTCGCGACCCTGGCCGCCGAAGGCGTCCTGCTCGCCTTCGGCTCCGACGCGCCGGTGACGCCGCTGGACCCGTGGGCGAGCGTCCGCGCCGCGGCCTACCACCGGACACCCGGTGCCGGCCTGTCCCCGCGGGCGGCGTTCACCGCCCACACCCGCGCCGGGCACCGGGCGGCCGGCGTCAACGACGGCGTCACCGGCAGCCTCGTGCCGGGCGCGCCGGCGCACTACGCCATCTGGGACGCCGCCGACCTCGTGGTGGCCACCCCGGACAGCCGCGTGCAGCGCTGGTCCACCGACCCGCGGGCCGGTGTGCCGCCGCTGCCGAGGCTGGAACCGGACGCCACCCTCCCGCGGTGCCTGCGCACGGTCCGCGCGGGTGCCGTCCTCCACGACACGATCTCCTAGAGTTGGCACCTGTGGCAGTCACCGTGGCCGACCCCGAACCGGGCGCCCAGCACCAGCCCGCCCGCACCCGGCGGTTCCCCCCGGCCTGGCTGCTGCGCACCATCGCGGCCGTGGTGTCCGGGTTCGCCTATTACCTGAGCTTCGCGCCGCGCCCGCTGTGGTGGCTCGCGCCGCTGGCCTTCGCCGGGTTGGCCCTCGTCCTGCGCGGCCGCCGCTTCCGGGCCGGCTTCGGCTACGGCTTCGCGTTCGGGTTCGTGTTCTTCCTGCCGCTGCTGACCTGGCTGCTGGACTTCCTGGGCCCCGACTTCGGCCCCTGGCCGTGGCTGGGCCTGTCCGTCGCGCTGGCGCTCTACCACGGCCTGGCGGGCGGCCTGATCACCCTGGTGTCCCGCCTCCCGGCCGCGCCGCTGTGGGGCGCGCTGGTGTTCATCGCCCTGGAGACGCCACGCGCGTGGTTCCCCTTCGGCGGCTTCCCCTGGGGCCGGGTCGCCTTCAGCCAGCCCGAAGGCGCGTTCCTGCCGCTGGCCTCCGTCGGCGGTGCGCCGCTGCTCGGTCTGGCCGTCGTCCTGACCGGCTTCTGCCTGGCCGGCCTCGCCGCCCGGCTGTGGGAGGTGCGCAAGCTCACCCGGCCGGTGACCCTCGCCGCCCTCGGCACGCTGCTGCCGGTCGTCGCCGGCCTGGCCCTGTGGCCGGCCATCGGCACCGGTGCCCAGGACGGCGAACGCACCGTCGCCACCGTCCAGGGCAACGCCCCGGACATCGGGCTCGCCCTGCAGGGGCAGCGCACCGTGCTGCGCGACAACACCATCGCCGAAAGCGGGCGGCTGCTGGCCGACATCAAGGCCGGGAAGATCCCCAAGCCGGACCTGCTGGTCTGGCCGGAGAGCGCGACCACCGTCACCGGCCCGGACCTGCAGGTCGACCAGCTGGTCGCGAACTTCGGCGTGCCCGCGCTGATCGGCGCGATCTACCGGCTGCCCGACGGGCACCTGCAGAACTCCGTCATCGCCTGGGACCCGCGCACCGGGCCCGGGCCGCGCTACGCCAAGCAGCAGCTGGTGCCCTTCGGCGAGTACGTCCCGGCCCGCAAGGTCGCCGAGCTCGTCACGCCGTTCCTGGACTCCGAGACCGTCGACATGGTCCCCGGCGACGGCGCCAACCAGGCCATGGCCGCCGCGGGCACCAAGGTCGGCGTGTTCATCTGCTACGAAACGGCGTTCGACTACCCGGCCCGCGACGCCGTGCGCGACGGCGCCGAACTGCTCGTAGTACCGACCAACAACGCCTGGTACGGCGAGAGCGAGATGAGTTACCAGCAGCTGGCCATGTCGCGGCTGCGGGCGGTCGAGCACGGCCGCGCCGTCGTCGTGTCGGCCGTGTCCGGGGTGAGCGCCATCGTCGCGCCCGACGGGACCGTGACCAGCTCAACGGGCCTTTTCACGGCGGATTCCCTGGTCGGGCGCGTCCCGCTGCGGACGCAGACTACGCTGTCGGATCAACTAGGTGCGTGGACGGAGTACGGGCTGCTGGCTCTGGCGATCGCCGGGGTGGCCGGTGGGCTCGTACTCCGTTTTCGCACGCGGCGCAGCAGCGCCGGCACGGCAGGGGAAGCGGCGGACTGACCGCCGCGGATATCGGAGGAGCACGGATGTCGCAGGCGCCGCGGGGGGCCCGGGGAATCGAGCCGGTGCTGGTGGTGATCCCCACCTACAACGAGCGGGAGAACCTCGGTCCGATCCTGGACCGCCTGCACAAGGCACTCCCGGACGTGCACGTGCTCGTGGTGGACGACGGCAGCCCGGACGGCACCGGCGAGCTCGCCGACGAGCGCGCGGCGGCCAACGACCACGTCCACGTGCTGCACCGCACCGAGAAGGCCGGCCTCGGCGCCGCCTACATCGCCGGGTTCCGCTGGGGCCTGGCCCGCGAGTACAACACGATCGTCGAGATGGACGCCGACGGCTCGCACGCCCCCGAGGACCTGCCCCGCCTGCTCGACGCGGTCGGCGACGCCGACCTGGCGATCGGCTCGCGGTACGTGCCGGGCGGCAGCGTCGTCAACTGGCCGCTCAAGCGCCAGGTCCTCTCCCGCGGCGCGAACCTCTACTCGCAGGTCGCGCTCGGGATGCGGGTCCGCGACATCACCGCCGGGTTCCGCGCCTACCGCCGTCCGGTGCTGGAGAAGCTGGCCCTGGACGAGGTCAACTCGCACGGCTACTGCTTCCAGATCGACCTGACCATCCGCACCGACGAGGCGGGCTTCGAGATCGTCGAGGTCCCGATCACCTTCACCGAGCGCGAGATCGGCGAGTCGAAGATGAACGGCTCGATCATCCAGGAGGCGTTCCTACGGGTGGCGAAGTGGGGCCTGGGGCGCCGCTGGCACCAGCTGCGCAAGCTGGTCAAGCGCGCCTGAGCCGTTTTCGGCCGTTCTGGGCCATGATGGGCCCGGTGACGACCATCGTGGCCTTCCACGCGCACGCAGACGACCCCGTCCTGCTCAGCGGCGGCACGCTGGCCCGCGCCGCGGCCGACGGGCACCGGGTGGTGGTCGTCGTGGCCACCGACGGCATGGCCGCCGAGCACCCGACGCCACGCTGGGCCGAGCTGGAGGCGGCCGCGGCCATCCTCGGCGTGCACCGCGTCGTGCACCTGGGCTACGCCGACAGCGGCCACGGTCCCCGGCTCTTCGCGGACCCGCCGGGCCGGCAGCGCTTCGCCCGCGCGGACACCGAGGAAGCCGCGCACCGGCTCGCGGCCGTGCTGCACGAAGAGCGCGCCGACCTGCTGCTCGGCTACGACGCCAACGGCGGCTACGGGCACCGCGACCACGTCAAGGTGCACCAGGTGGCCCGCCGGGCGGCCCGGCTGACCGGAACGCGGCTGCTGGAAGCCACCCTGCCCCGCGACTTCGCGCAGCGGTTCGTGCGGGTGGTCAAGGCGCTGCGGATCCCGTTCGACTACGACGTCGAAGCGCTCGGCTACAGCCCCGCCTCGGCCATCACCCACCGGTTCGACGTGCGGCGCTTCGCCGCGCGCAAGCAGGCGGCGCTGGCCGCGCACGTGTCGGACGTGCGCGGCACCGGGCGGCTCTCGGCGGTGCTGCGGGTGCTCGTGTGGCTGCCGGCGCCGCTGTTCGGGCTGGTCGCCGGGCGGGAGTGGTACGCCGAGGTCAAGCCGTCAGGATCGGCACACCCTGGTCTGCAAGTTTCTGCACGTTCTGGTCTGCGGCGTCGGTGACGATCCCGGCGACGTCGGCGAGGGGCAGCACGGTGAACCGCGAGGCCGCGCCGAGCTTTTCGGCGCTGGCCAGGACGTAGGTGTCGGCCGCGCGGCGGGCCAGGGTGCGTTTCATCGCGGCTTCCTCGGCGTCGCCGGTGGTCAGGCCGGCTTCGGGGTGGACGCCGGTGACGCCGAGCAGGAAGACGTCGGCGCTGATCGACTGGGCGGCCTCGGCGGCGGCCGCGCCACAGGTGACCGCGGAGTGCCGGAACAGCCGCCCGCCCAGGAGGAAGACCTCGATGCCGTGGTGGTCGAGCAGGGCGACCGCGACGGTCGGGCTGTGCGTGACGACGGTGGCCTCGAGGTCGTGGGGGAGGGCTTTCGCGACCGCGAGGGTCGTGGTGCCGCCGTCGAGGATGACGGTCGAGCCGGGCCGGACCAGCGCGGCCGCGGCCTCGGCGACCCGGTCCTTGGCGTCGCGGGCGATGGCGGTCCGGCCGGCGTAGTCGGCGACGGCGGGGGAGACGGGCAGTGCACCGCCGTAGACCCGCTGGCAGAGCCCGGCCGCGGCGAGGTCGCGCAAGTCCCGGCGGATGCTGTCCTCGGAGACCCCGAGTTCCGCGGCGACGTCCTTGGCCAGCACCTTGCCGTCGGCGGCGAGCCGGGCGAGCAGCAGTTCACGGCGTTCCCCGACCAGCATGCACGATCCTCCTTGTTCTTTCCGAGTCATGCACATTATGGTCACGGCATGACCTCTTCGACAAGCCTGTCCCGCAACCCGCGTGTCCGGGTCACGAACGTGGAGCTGCTGTCGTCGGCCTGGTACGTGCTGCGCCGGACGACGTTCGACTACCAGCACGCCGACGGCCGCTGGACGACCGAGCAGCGCGAGACCTACGACCGCGGCAACGGGGCGACGGTGCTGCTCTACGACCTGGAGGGCGGCACGGTACTGCTGACCCGCCAGTTCCGCTACCCGGTGTACGTCAACGACCACCCCGACGGCATGTTCATCGAGACGGCGGCGGGCCTGCTGGACGCGGACGACCCGGAGACGGCGATCCGCCGCGAGGCCGAAGAGGAGACGGGCGTGCGGATCGGCGCGCTGGAGCACGTGTTCGACGCCTACACGAGCCCGGGCTCGGTGACCGAGCGCCTCCACTGCTACGCCGCGCCCTACGACCCGGCCGACCGCGGCGCCGGCGGCGGCTTGGCCGAAGAAGGCGAGGACATCGAGGTCCTCGAACTCCCGTTCGCCAAAGCCCTGGAGATGATCGGCACGGGCGAGATCGCAGACGCCAAGACGATCCTGCTCCTGCAGTGGGCCGCCCTCCACGGCCCCTTCCGCCCGGCGGCAGGAGCTCAGCCCACACCGCCCCAATGTGGCGTTGGGCGCATCTGACGCACCGAACGCCACATTGGGTGCGTTGGACGCACCGAACGCCACGTTGGGTGCGTTGGACGCACCGAACGCCACGTTGGGTGCGTTGGACGCACCCAACGCCACATTGGGGTTGTTTCATCGTGGTTTGTGCTGGTCGGAGTGGGTTGGTGGAGTGTGGTAATGCTCAGGCCGGGCTGGG
>NZ_JBSGBK010000026.1:0-105560 GCF_053601215.1 Amycolatopsis sp. NPDC004772 | reverse complement strand
CACCCACGGCCCGCCGCGGTGCAGCGACGAGTACTTCGCGTTCAGCTCGACCCGCTGCCCGCTCGGAAAGCCGCTGTAGCCGGCCGGTGCCGCGTACGCCGGTGCGGCGGCGAGGGCCGCGGCCGGGTGGTACAGGCCCGCGAGGTCGGCCAGCACCGCGTTCAGCTCGCCGCGCGTCCGCGACGCCAGCGCGCGGTCGGTGCGCTCGGTGAACTCGTCGAGGTCGATCATCCCGCGGCCGATCGCCTTCTGCAGCACGCCGACGACGTGTTCGCGCTCGTCGTCCGACACCCGGAGATCGCGCTCGCTCAACGGCTTGGTTTCGGTCACCGGTTCCGCCGCCGCGGTCTCTTCCTCGCCCATGCCCACGATGGTAGAACTGGATTTCACCAGGGAGATCGGGGGAAAACCCTGAACGGACCCGTAGTCCGCGCCATGGCCGCCGTCGCGGCCGCCCTCCTGCTGGCCGCGTGCACCAACACCGCACCCCCGCCGCCGCCACCCCCTCCGGGGCCGCTGGCGGAACTCTCCGGCATCCAGGCGACCGGCGGCATCGGTGTCACCGCGCTGCTGCCGACCGTCGCCCCCACCCTGTTCGACGCCGACCGCGGCCCCGTCGCCACCCCGCCCGGCTACCCGGGCGGTGACGTCCAGCTCGATGTCGTGCGGGCCGGGACGCACGTCGTCCTGACGGTCCGCCCGATGTACCCGAAAGACCCCGAGCCCTTCGACATCCTCGAGTACACCGGGCCGTCGAGCCCGCCGCGGTCGCTCGGCAAGGCCTGGTCGGCGGGTCCGGACGCCGGTGGCGAAGGCCTGTGGCTGATCCGGCAGGACGCGCCGGACGACTGCCGCCTGCAGCACCTCTCGTTCGCCGGCGGCGAGCTCGGCCGCGGCCAGCCCGCCAGCTGCCGCACCCAGGTGCGGACCGAGATCCGGCACGGCCTGCTCATCACCATCAACGCCGACGCCGCCGAGTCGACCGACGCCCTGATCGAACCGGCGACCGGCCGCACGATCCGGCAGGCGCCGCGCATCCTCGGCGCCGCCGGCGACTGGCTGCTGCTCGACGGCCTGACCGACCTGACCCTGGTCGACCTGCGGGACAACAGCAGCAAGAAGCTCAGCCGGCCGTCGATCGGCTCGGCGCCCGCCGTGGTGCCGTCGCGCGAAGGAGCGATCTGGGCCGTCGACTTCGCGAACCCCGCCTACCGCGGCACCAGCACGCAGACGCGGGACCTCTGGCTGCTGCGCCCGGACGGGCCGACCTGGGACCACGCCCCGGGCATGCCGTTCGTCACCGAGCACCTCAAGCGCGGCGGCGGCTTCGGCTGGTCGGCGGCCGGGGACCTGGTGCTCGCCGACCGCGTCCTCGCCGCGTGGCACCCCGGCGAACCGCAGTGGCGGCTGAGCCGGGCCGCCCTGCCCGCCGGCACCTGGTCGGGCCTGGCGGTCGTGCCCTGAGGGTCACTCCTCGTCGAGGCCGTGCTCGATCGCGTACCGGGCCAGCTCGACGCGGTTGTGCAGCTGCAGCTTCCGCAGCGTCGACTGCACGTGGTTCTCCACCGTCCGGTGCGACAGCACGAGCCGCTCGGCGATCTGCCGCGCGGTCAGCCCCTTCGCGACCAGGCGCAGGACGTCGGTTTCGCGCTCGGTCAGCCGCGGCGGCTCCGCACCTTCGGCGGGCGCGTCGGCCATCCGCCGGTACTCCCCGAGCACCAGCCCGGCCAGGCCCGCGGTGAACACCGGGTCGCCGGCCGCGGTCCGGTGCACGGCGTCGACCAGCTCGACCGCGGACGCCGACTTGACCAGGTACCCGGACGCCCCCGCCTTCACCGCCTCCAGGACGTCCTTGTGCTCGCCGCTCGCCGAGAGCACCAGCACCTTCGTCGACGGCAGCGCCGCGGTGATCTCGCGGGTCGCGTCCACCCCGGAAGTGCTGCCCAGGTTCAAGTCCATCAGGACGACGTCCGGCTGCACGGTGCGGGCGATCCGCACCGCCGCCTCGGCGTCCGGCGCGGTCGCCCGGACGTCGAAGCCGTGCTCGGTCAGGTCACGGGCCACCCCGTCGCGCCAGATCGGGTGGTCGTCGACCACCATGACGGAGATCCGCGGTTCGTCGCTCATCTCGCACCCCTCGTGCTCGGCACCCTGACCTCCCACTCCGTGCCCCGGCCGGGCCCGGTGTCGAGGGTCGCGCTCCCCCCAAGATCGCGGACCCGCCCCCGGATGGATTCCACCACGCCGAGGTGCCCGTCCGCGGCGGCTTGCTCGAGAACGCCGTCCGGTATGCCCGGTCCGTCGTCGCGGATGCTCACCACGACCTCGTCGCCGAGGTCCTCCAGCAGCACCCAGGCGTGCGCGTCCGGGCCCGCGTGCTTCTCGACGTTCGACAGGGCTTCGCGGGTCACGGCGACCAGTTCGCCCGTGACGTGCGCGGGCAGCTCGACGTCGTCCGCCGGCGCCGAGACCTGCACCGACGACGTCGCGAGCACCTGCAACGCGGCGCGCAGGCTCATCGTGCCGCTGTCGGTCAGCTGCACCGGCTCGGTCGTCACCAGCGACCGCAGCGCGATCTCCTGCTCGCCGGCCAGCCGGGCCAGCTCCGCCGCTTCGCCGCCGACCTCGTTGCCGCGCTTGCGGACCCGCGCGAGCACCTGCAGCACGCTGTCGTGGATCGACCGCGCCAGCCGCTCCCGCTCGGCCGTCGCCGCTTCCTTCCGCAGCGCCTGCTCCAGCCGCGCCGACGACCGGCGGGCCATCGTCGAAGCCATGCCGACCAGCAGGCCGGCGGCGGCGAGCAGGACGCCGTCGCGGGCGACGTCGAGGTCGAACTTCTCCCGCGCCAGCCCGGTCGCCACGCCGACCACCAGCCCGGCGAGCACCCCGCCGGACGCGCCGAACCGGGCGCCCGCGGCGACCGGCGGCACGGCCGCCCACACCGTGGTGATGAGCGGGACGTTGAGCGCGAACTGCGTGTCGCTGAGCACCCACGGAGAGCTCAGCAGCAGCCCGGTGGTGAACACGAGGTCGAAGACGACCAGCGACGGCGGCCGCGTCCGCTCGCGCAGGTAGAGGAAGCTGCTGACGACCGACCACACGGCCATCACGCCGAGGATCGTCCACGCCAGCCACTCGCGCCGGTACTCACCGCTCTGGACGATCACCGTGCCGCAAGCGAACGCCCAGGTGAGGAAGCGGAAGGCCAGCACGCCCCGCCACATGGGCGTGACGGGGTCGGGAGTCCGCCGGACGGTCACTTCTCGTCTTCGCCGCGCGTCGGCACTTCCGCCTTCGGGGATCCGGGTGTCGCGTCGTTCGGCTGCGCGGCCTGATCCGCGAGGACGTTCACCTCGGCCGGGTCCGGGTTCTCCTCGTGCAGCAGGGACCGGATGCCCGCGTTGAGCACGGCCAGGATCGGGACCGCCATCAGCGCGCCCGCGATGCCGCCCACGACGAGGCCGACGGTGATGGCGAGGACGACGGAGAGCGGGTGCAGCTTCACCGCGCGCCCGAGCAGCAGCGGCTGCAGCACGTGGCTTTCCAGCTGCATCACGCCGATCACGATGGCCAGCACGATCACCGCGCCGATGAAGCCGTTGGTGACCAGCGCGATCAGCACCGCGACCCCGCCGGTGATGACCGCGCCGATGATCGGGATGAACGCGCCGAGGAACACCAGCGTGGCCAGCGGGATCACCAGCGGCACGCCGACGATCCACAGGCCGATGCCGATGCCGACGGCGTCGACGACCGCCACGGCCGCCGTCGCCCGCACGTAGCTGACCAGCGACGCGAACCCGCGGCGCCCGGCGACGTCGACCCGGTTGCGGACCCGGCGGGGCGCGACGCGGACGAGGAACGTCCAGATGCCGTCGCCGCCGCTGAGGAAGAAGATGGTGATGAACAGCGTGAGCAGGAAGCCGGTGACGATCTCGCCGACCGTGCTCGCCGTGGTCAGCGCCGTGTCGGTGAGCCAGCTCTGGTTGTTCTGCAGGAAGCCGAAGACCTGGTTGATGAACTGCTGGATCTGCTCCTGGCGCAGGTGGATCGGGCCGTAGATCAGCCAGTCCTTGATCTGGGTGAGGCTCTCGTTGAGCTGCCGCTGCAGCTGGGGCAGGCCGCTCGAGAACTGCGTGACGACGAACGTCAGCAGCCCGCCCAGCACGGCCAGCCCGGCGATCAGCACGATCGCCGTCGCGAGTCCCCGCGGGAACCGGACCGCCACGAGCTTCTGCACGGCCGGCGCGAGCAGCGCCGACAGGAGCAGGGCGATGCCGAGCGGGATCACGACGACCGACAGGCGGCCGATCACCCAGCCCACGACGTACAGGGCCGCCGCCACCACGATCAACCGCCACGCGAGTGCGGCACTTATCCGTAGGCCCCGGGGGATCAGCCCGGTGACGTCCTCGTGCTCCGGCAGAAACGGGTCTTCACGTCGCGCGTGGGTCACCGGCTCACCGTAGCGGTTGCTCCGCCCGATTCGGCCGCTTTCCCGCGGCCGCGTCCGACACGCGTGACGGCCAGGGATGATCACCGACCGTCAGATCGGGCTACACCGTGTGTCTTTCACACGATGGGGGCATCAAGTCGTGTCGAGGGTGCGCGGCGCGGCGCCGGTTTGATTAGGTCGCTTCCGCAACGGCCGGATCACGAACCCGACACGAGGAGACCACCCAGTGGCGAACACGGCGACGAACGAGGGGCAGGGCGCGAAGCGCGTCGGCCGTCTCGTGTCGCGTGCGCTGCTCGTCCTCGGTGGCGCGATGGCGGGCACCGCCGCCGCGTGGTTCGTCTCCGACGCCGCCGCTTCCGCCGACACCGTCCAGGTGGGCACCGCCTCCGTCACCCCGGTCACCGACGCCACCGCCGCCGGGATCGGCGACGTGAACCGCGGCGCCGGGCACTTCGCGGGCGAGGTCGCCGGCTCGGTCGCCGACGCGGCCTGCCACCAGGACGCGACGACGTGGAGCGAGCCGCAGGCCCCGCGGTGCGGCCGCACCGACGCCGGCACGCTGCAGCACGAGGTCTCCGAGCACGTCAGTGCCTCGGTCACCGACCTCGCCGACGACGCGGTGCTGACCCCGGCCCAGCGCACCCTCGGCGCGTTCGAGCACATCGCGCGCAAGCCGGAGGACACCCGCCAGGTCATCGAGGAGACCATCGCCCCCGCGCCGGCCACCGACTTCGGCCGCCAGGTGTGGCAGCTGCTCGACCCGGCCGGCCACGGCGACCTGGTCCCGCTCCCCGTCCTCCCGGGCACCGCCCCGGTCGAGGAAGAGCCGGTGACCTCCGGAACCGGCGAGGTCGCGGGCACGCCCGCCGTCTCGACCGTCGAACTTCCCGCCGCGCTGCGAGCCGCGCTCGCGATGCCGGCGGGTGGACAGCACGACGGCACCGGTGCCGCGGGGGACTCCCGCGACGGGCACCGTGACCTGCCGTCGCCGCTGACTCCGGCGCAGCTTCCGATCGCGCCGGCCGTCCCCACCGCCCCGGGTGGCACCACGGCCCCCGGTGGACACCTCGACGGCTTCAACTTCGGCGTCCCCTTCTGGACGACCGAAGCCGTCGACTCCGCTGTCGCGGCGATGAGCCGCGCCGGCCTGCGCCACTCGCTGCGCACCCCGGGCGAACAGCCCGGCGTCACTCCTGACTGAACACCTCCCTTCACGGGTCGCTGAGGCGTCCACGTCCGTCCTTCGCTGACGGCTTGGCGTCCGCGCAATCCCCGTGACACGGCGGTGCGCTTTTTCGCGCCCGCACGAAGTTCCACCTCCCCCTGGTGCGGCTCGGACCTTTCCGATTTCGACGAGCGCACCCCCATGAACCCGCAAGGGAACCCGAAATAAAGGAGAAAAACCCCATGCAGACGTGGGCAAAGCGCGGACTCCAGACCGCATTTGTCACGGGTGGGTTGCTGATGCTGGGCACCGGCATCGCCTCGGCTGACGAGAACGTCAACCCTGACACCCCTGCCTCGCCGCTCGACCTGAACGTCACGGCTCCGATCCAGGAGTCCAACAACGCGGTCGGCACCCCCTTCGGCCAGCTGGACCTGCCCGCCGGGCAGACGGAGCTGAGCACCAAGCCGGTCACCAAGGCCGCGAACGAGGCTGCGAAGCAGCTCGACGACGCGAGCCCGATCAGCGAGAGCACCCTCGGCGGTGTCTCCAAGGCCGACGGCGCGGGCAAGTTCACCCCGAGCCACAACAACCTCAAGGGCAACAAGGTCACCGGTGACCTCGTCGTCCCGATCCAGATCGTCGACAACGCCATCGGCGTCATCGGCGACGCGAACGTCCAGGGCGGCGACCACTCGCAGACGTGGACGCACGACCAGGACGTCAAGACGACCGGTAAGGACTCCAGCCTCGCGGGCAACGCCGTCGTCCTCGACTGGGCGCTGCCCGTCCAGATCGCCGGCAACGGCGGCGGGGTCGCCGGCGGCACCGGCCGCGTGACCGGTGGGTCGGCCAGCCAGAGCACCACCGAGACCGGGGACGTCGACACCAACGGCGACGGCTCCGCGCTCTCCGGCAACGTGGTGGCGGGCCAGTTCGCCACCCCGGTGCAGGTGACCGGGAACGCCGCTTCCTACCTGCTCGGCAACGGGCAGAGCCACGGCTACTCGGCCGACACCGTCGCCACCTCCGGTGGTTCGCTGCTGAGCTCCGGCGACCAGGCCTCCGGGTCGGGCAACGTGGTCGGCGCGCCGATCGCCCTGCCGGTCAAGTTCAACTGCAACTCCGGTGCGGTGTGGGGCTCGCTGTCGAACTCCGACGGCTGCAACACCTCCGCCGACGCCACGGCCGGGGCCACCCGCAAGGGCAGCCTGGGCATCCCGACCTACCTCGAGACCAGCGGCGACGACTCGTTCCTGTCCGGCAACGGCGGGGCGGCCTCGCTCTCCCCGATCGCGAACGTCGCGGGTGTCGCGGGCTCGTGGATCGGCAACGCCTCGGCGGGCATCCCCAGCGCCGGCAGTTCCTCCAGCACTGTCGACTCGGGTGGCTTCGTCAAGACCACCGGTGACGACTCCAGCGGGTCGGGCAACGTCCTCAACCCGTCGGTCGCGCTGCCGGTCGAGGCCTTCGGCATCGGTGGCACGTACATCGGCCAGGCGAACGCGGTCCACGACAACACGACCGACGCCAACGCCGGCAACGGCAGCTACACCAAGGGCAACGGCGCCTTCCTCGGCGGCAACATCGTCAACACCCAGGCCGCGGGCGCGCCCGAGGTCTTCGGCATCGGCGGCAGCCACATCGGCAACGCGACCGGCACGGCGACCGAGGACAAGACGGTCACCGCCGGGGCGTACGACGGCACCCAGGGCGCCAACTCGTCCGGCTCGGGCAACGTCGTCCAGGTCCCGGTGGGCCTGCCCGCCGAGGTCTTCGGCATCGGTGGCTCGTTCATCGGCCAGGGCTCCGGCGCGGCCGACGAGACCAAGGTCGTCTCCGGCGGCGGCGGTGGCAGCACCGTGGACGACGGCGGCTTCCTGAGCTCGAACCTGGGCACCGTCCCGCTGTCGACCCCGGTGCAGGCGGCCAACATCGGTGGCGCCCTCATCGGCCAGGGCCACGGCAAGGGCTCGACCGACACGACGTCCAACGCGGGCGGCGACGTCAAGGCCCACGGCCCGGCGGGTGCCGGCGCGGGCAACATCGTCGAGGCCCCGGTCGCGCTGCCCGTGCAGGCGATGGGCGTCGGTGGCGCCCTCGGCGGCATCGGGACCGGCGAGAACGACAACATCACCGACGCGACGGCGGGCGGCGACGCCGTGACCGACGGCCGCGACGGTGCGCTGACCGGCAACATCGTCAAGGCCCCGATCGCGGGCGCCGGCTCGGTCTTCGGCGACGGGATCGCCGCGGCCGCGCTGGGCACCGGCAAGGGCACCAACGACGTCGAGTCGGAGGCGGGCGGCGACGCCACCACCAGTGGCGACCGCGGCAGCGTGGCCGGCAACATCGTCGGTGTCGACCCGCTCGCGGTGGCGCAGGTCTTCGGGGACGCCGCCAGCGTGGCGGGCGTCGCCAAGGGCGCCGGCATCAACATGACCGAGGTCGAGAACGCGGGCGACGACACCACCTCCGGTGTCGAAGGCGCGATCTCGGGCAACATCCTCGACCTGCCGGTGACCGCGATCGCGCAGCTGTTCGGCGACGCGGTGACCGTGGGCGGCGTGGCGCACGCCATCGGCGACAACATGCTGACCACGCACAACGGTGGCAAGGCCGTCACCGCCGGCGACCAGTCCGCGCTGTCGGGCATCAACGCCTACCACGCGTTCGCGCTCCCGGTGCAGATCTTCGGCGTGCCGCTCGAGCTGCTCGGGGTCGCCACCGCGCACGCGACGGACATGACCAGCATCGACGACGAGGCCGCGGACCCCATCGCGTTCCCGGCCGAGGGTTCGGAGCTGGCGGCGGACGAACTGCCGTCGCTGGCCGCGCTCCGCAGCGGCCTGCCCACCCAGGGCGGCCTGCCGTCGGTGGACGGCCTGTCCGGCAAGCTGCCGGTCGCCGGCCTGGTCGGCGGTCTGCCCTCGCTCGACGGGCTGACCGGCGCGCTGCAGACCAGCAACCTGTCCACCGAGGGCCTGCCCACCCAGGGCCTGCCCATGAGCGGGCTGCCGATGGCGGCCGGCCTCGCCAGCAACCTGCCGACCGCCGGGCTGCCCACCCAGGGCCTGCCCGCGCTGCCGGTCGCGGCTCCGCTGGCCACCCAGCGCGCTGACGTGCCGTCGGTGACCAGCCCGCTGTCGGGTGTCTCGACCCTGCCGGCCCCGGCACTGCCGAAGCCGGCCCTGCCGACCGTCCCGGCGCTGCCGGTGAACGGCCTGGCGTCGCTGGGCACCCTCGGCGGCCACGGCACCGAG
Source organism: Amycolatopsis sp. NPDC004772 (assembly GCF_053601215.1). NCBI lineage: Bacteria > Bacillati > Actinomycetota > Actinomycetes > Pseudonocardiales > Pseudonocardiaceae > Amycolatopsis > Amycolatopsis sp. NPDC004772. The sequence continues at coordinate 96,673 of NZ_JBSGBK010000026.1, read as the reverse complement.
CGGGCCGACGTGCCGGCCGCGGGCCTGCCCATCGCCGCTCCGGCGCTGCCGGGCCTGGGTGGCGTTCCGGCGCTGCCGAAGCCGGCCCTGCCGGCGCTGCCCACCGCGCTGCCCGCGGTGAACGGCCTGGCGTCGCTGGGCTCGCTCGCGGGCCACGGCACCGAGCGTGCGGACGTGCCGGCCACCGGCCTGCCCGTCGCGGCGCCGGCGCTGCCGCTGGAGGTCCCGGCCGCCCTGCCGACGGCACTGCCCGTCGCCCCGGCCGTGCCGGTGAACGCCAAGCTGCCGGTGCTGGACAGCACCCCGCAGGTGCCGGCGATGTCGGGCCTGGACTCCACCGGCTTCCTCGCGAAGCTGATGGGCCTGGTCAAGCGCAAGTAGTGCGGTGAAGCCGGCGGGTTCTCCCGGGAACCCGCCGGCCCACGATCCCCGCGATCACGCCGCCCGGCGCTCCACCGCGCCGCGAGGGTGACCTCGCACGGAGCGCTCCGGCGACGAACCGCGGACGCGGGCCTCCCGCGAACACCGAATAGCTCTCCTTCCCTGGAGACGACGAGCCCCAGGAGCCACCCGGCTCCTGGGGCTCGCTTGCGTCTTCGGGCCGATCAGGAGAACTGGAGGGAACGCTTCGCCAGGCCGTGCCAGAAGCCGTCGATCACCGTGCGGCCGGAGCCCTCGTCCGAGGTGGCGCCGAGGGAGACGAACAGCGGCGCGAAGTGCTCGATCCGCGGGTGCGCGAGCGCCGCCGCCGGGGCCTTGTGCCGGAAGTCGAGCAGCGTGTCGACGTCCCCGCTGCGCAGGACCTCGTCGCCCCAGTGGTCGAACTCGGCCGACCACGCCGGCGGCGTCCCGTCGGTGGCGCGGGCCATGCCGCTCAGGTTGTGGGTGAAGAAGCCGCTGCCGATGATCAGCACGCCTTCGTCGCGCAACGGTGCGAGCTTGCGGCCGAGGTCGAACAGCTCCTGCGGGTCGAGCGAGGGCATCGAAACCTGCAGCACCGGGACGTCGGCGGCCGGGAACATCTCGACCAGCGGCACGTAGGCGCCGTGGTCGAGGCCGCGCTCCGGGGCGTCGTGCACCGGCGTTTCGGTCGAGTGGAGCAGCTTCCGGACCTTGGCCGCGAGCTCCGGGGCACCGGGAGCCGCGTACTGCACCTGGTAGTAGCGCTCGGGGAAGCCCCAGAAGTCGTACACGAGCGGCACGGTCGTCGTCGCGCCGATGGTCAGCGGCGCTTCCTCCCAGTGCGCCGACACGATCAGGATCGCGCGGGGCTTCGGCAGGTCGGCCGACCAGGCGGCGAGCTGGCGGGTCCACGTGGCGTCGTCGGCGAGCGGCGGCGCTCCGTGGCTGAGGTAGAGGACCGGGGTGCGGGTCATCGACGGCTCCAGTGATTGAAAGTTCAACTACTAGATTACCTGACGCCGCGGAATCCCGGGATATTCCTCAGGCGGCTTCGAGGTTGGCGGCGCACCGCTCCAAGGCGTCGAGCCCTCGCCGGTGACGAACGGCGCCATGGCCGCGTCGACCTGCTCCGGCGTGCGGGCCCCCAGGGCGATCGTGTTGAGTACCTGCCAGTGCCGGCGGGTCAGCGACTCCGCGTCGAGGACCTGGGCCATGGAGGATTTCGGAGGTGGAGCAACCATGACGGACGCCGTGGCCGACGTCGAGCGCGCGATGATCGCGATCCGCCGCAGCCAGCAACGGCGGGCGCTGAGCCGGATCGGCAAGGCGAGGGGCCGCGGTGCGCACGACCCGGTGTTCGAGCTGCTCGACGTCGTCGAAGAGCTCGCTGAGCGCGGAGAGCCCGGCACGGTGACGGCCTTGAGCGCGGCGATGGGCGTCGACCAGCCACGCGCCAGCCGGCTCGTGGCGCGCGCGGTCGACCAGGGATTGCTGCGCCGCGAAGCCGATCAGCGCGACGGACGGCGTGCGGTGCTCGTGCCGACCGAGGCCGGCCAGGCCCACCTCGAGGAGATGCACGCCTTCCGCCGCGGCGTGTTCGCCGAGGTCATGGCGGACTGGCCGGAGGAGGACCGCGACACGTTCGGCCGCCTCCTCACGGCGTTCGTCCGCGGGTACAGCGCCCTCGGCTAGTCGTGGGAGAGGTCGACGAAGCGGCTGTAGTGCAGCTGGTGCGCGACCGTGATCGTCGCCGTCGGGCCGGCGCGGTGCTTCGCGATGATCAGGTCCGCCTCGCCCGCGCGTGGGTCGTCGCGCTCCCAGGCGTCCGGGCGGTTGACCAGGATGACGAGGTCGGCGTCCTGCTCCAGGGAGCCGGACTCACGCAGGTCGGACAGCATCGGGCGCTTGTCCGTGCGCTGTTCCGGACCACGGTTCAGCTGGCTGATCGCGATCACCGGGACCTCGATCTCCTTCGCCAGGAGCTTCATCTGCCGGGAGAACTCCGAGACTTCCTGCTGCCGGGACTCGACGCGCTTGCCGGACGTCATCAGCTGGAGGTAGTCGAGGACGACGAGCTTGAGGTCGTGGCGCTGCTTCAGCCGCCGGGCCTTCGCGCGGATCTCCATCATCGTCATGTTCGGTGAGTCGTCGACGAACAGCGGCGCCTCGGAGACCTCGCTCATCCGGCGGGCCAGGCGCGTCCAGTCGTCGTCCGACATCTTGCCGCCGCGCATGTCGGCGAGGCGGATCTTGGCCTCGGCCGACAGCATGCGCATGACGATCTCGGTGCGGCTCATTTCCAGCGAGAAGATCACGCTGGTCATGCCGTGCCGGATCGACGCCGACCGCGCGAAGTCCAGGCCGAGGGTCGACTTGCCGACACCGGGGCGGGCCGCGACGATGATCATCTGCCCGGGGTGGAGGCCGTTGGTCAGCTCGTCGAAGTCGGCGAACCCGGTCGGGATGCCCTGGGACTGGCCGCCGCGCGAGGCGATCGCGTCGATCTCGTCCATCGTCGGCTGCAGCAGCTCTTCCAGCGCGACGTAGTCCTCGCTGGTCCGCCGCTCGGTGACGTCGTAGATCGCGGCCTGCGCGCGGTCGACGACCTCGTCGATGTTCGCGCCGTCGCCCGCCGCCGCGCCGTAGCCGTACTGCACGATCCGGGTGCCCGCCTCGACGAGCCGGCGCAGCACCGCCTTCTCCGAGACGATTTCCGCGTAGTAGCCCGCGTTCGCCGCCGTCGGCACCGTCGCGATCAGCGTGTGCAGGTAGGGCGCGCCGCCGACGCGGCCCAGCTCCCCGCGCCGCTCCAGCTCGGCCGACACCGTGATCGGGTCGGCCGGCTCGCCGCGGCCGTAGAGGTCGAGGATGCAGTCGTAGATCGCCTGGTGCGCCGGCTTGTAGAAGTCGTCGGGGCCGAGCGCCTCGATGACGTCGGCGACCGCGTCCTTCGACAGCAGCATGCCGCCGAGCACGGACTGCTCGGCCGGGATGTCCTGCGGCGGCTGGCGGTCGAACCCGCCCGGGCCGGGGTCGCTGGGCCCCGGGTCTTCCTCCGCATACATCGGACTGCGGTCGTCGGTCAGAGCCACCGCCCCGGACACCTCCTCATCATGTCGAACACCCGTTCGATTATGCCGGATCTTCGCTCTCGAAGCACGTGGCCGGTGCTCGTGCAGCCGGCCGCCCGGACCTCGTCCCCCGATGATCGGCGACAACGCCGGCCGGCTGCCGCAGACACGCGGAGCGCCACCGTGAGTACAGGCCCGAGCGGGCACGCTAGATCCCCCGGAAGGCCGATGGCAATTCAGGGTGGGGACCCATCTGTGGACAACCTGGGGATGAACGGGGGTAACCAATCACAGGTGCCGCGAGAGCTGTGGACAAGTTGGGGACAAGCGTGATCGGCTTTGGTGAATGCGCTGGTCAAGGGCTGTGTACAAGGTGTGGAGAACTCGCGGAAAACTCGTCCGGCGTGTCGCGAGAAGTCCGTTCTTCGGCGTGTCGTGGACCAGCTCGAACCCATTGGACCGAGCGGCCTGTGGATGAAAATCACGGAGGGTAGACGCGTAACCCGGTGGGCTGAACGGCCCGTCACTCAGGCCGCGGTGAGCCGGCCCTGTGCGCTGCGTAACCGTTCGGCGAGAACGCGCTGGTCGGCCGGGGTGAAGGCGATCCGGTTCTCGCCGCGTCCCGGAACCTCCTCGGTCAGCCAGCGGCCTTCCGAGGTATCGATGTAGTTCACCGGGCGTTCGATCCGGTGCCGCGCGCCGGTGCGGCTGCGGGCCGCGACGTAGAGGCTGCCGCTCCCCATCCGGCGCAACGCGAGGATCCGGCGGAGCTCCTCGACCTCCTGCGAACCCTCGGCCGGACGGTCGCTGCGGAGCACCGCGAATCCGCCGTCGTCGCCGCGGGCAGTGCCCTCGAGCAGGCTCTTCGGCACCGCGAGCGGTGTCCCGCGGCCCGGCGCCAGCTTCGGGATCTGGCCGAGGAAGTCGTCGAGCAGCTCGCCGGGCCGCGACGACTCCAGCACGACGGCGTCCAGCTCCTCGTGCTTGGCCAGCACGAACGCCTCGCCGCCGGCGCTGCCCGCCAGTAGCCGGTAGCTCACCGGCTTGCCCTGGAACCCGCCGTCGATCCAGCCGTAGTACTCCAGCTGCGGCCGGGCGATCGCTTCGATCGTCGCGACGAACCCGGGGTGCATGCCGCGCGGGCCGAACAGCCCGGCCTTCGCGAGCTCGGCGTTGGTCTGCTCGTCCTCGGCGCGCTGGGCCTCGTCGCTGTACCAGGTCGGCGTCTCGGACAGCACCGTGTGCGGCTCGCCGCCCCGGCGCCGGATCAGGTTGATCAGGGTGCCGGTCGAGATGGTGACCTGCCTGTCCAGCACCGCGCTTGCCCCCAGAAAGAATCGGACACAGAAAGAAATCGAACCCGGTGATCACGGGAAACGCCCGGGCGCGCCCATCTTGGCACGCGCCCGGCGGTCCCGCGTGCGCTACTCGCCGATGACCGGCGGTGCGGTCAGCTCGTCGGTGCCGAAGATGTCGTTCGGGTCGTCGCCGAGCAGGTACTTCGACGTGCGTTCCTCGTCGCCGCCGCCCTGGCCCTTGGCGCCGCCGGGGTGCATGCCGCCCATGCCACCCATCCCGGAGGCACCGGCGCGGCCCGCCGCCGCACCGCCCATCGCGCCGCCGGCACCCGCGCCGCCCCGGCCGGCGCCGGCCGCGTCCGCGCCGCCGGGCATGGCCCCGGTCGAGCCGCCGGGCCCGAAGCCCACGCCGCCCGGCCCGAAGCCCGCCGACGGGTCGCCGATCCCGCCCGAGCCACCGGGCCCGAAGCCGCCACCCGGGATGGAGAAGTCGCCCGCGCCGCCCGCGCCGCCGCCGGGGCCGAACCCGCCGGCCCCGGGGATCTTCGGCGGGGTGAACCCCGACGAGTGCGTGCCGTCGCCGAAGTTCGGCGGGGTGTAGGTGCCCGCGCCGGGGATCTTGGACGGGTCGTAGGTCCCGCCCGGGATCTGCGAGGGGTCGAAGTTCGGCGGCTTCGCCGGGTCGAAGCCCGGCACCTTGCCCGGGTCGAAGCTGCCGCCCGGGGTGTTCGGCTGGCCGGGGAAGGACGGGACGCTGCCGGGGCCCGGCATGTTCACCCCGGGGACCGAGCCGGTGCCGTTGGGGTTCCCGGTGCCGGTGTTCCCGTTGCCGCGGCCGTCGTCGCCCGGCTTCTTCTTGCCGTTCTGGCCGCCGTCGACGTTGACGTTCTCCTGCTGGCCCTTCAGCGCGGAGTACGTCGGCATCTTCTGGCCGTTGTCGTTGCTCGCCTTGTAGTAGGTGTTGAAGGCGTCGACGTTGGCCTGGCCCTTGGAGTTGTAGTCGCGGATCGCCCGGTCGGTGTCGGTCGTCCACGGCGTCATCGCGTTGAGCAGGTTGTTCTTCGGCGGGTCCTTCGGCACCTGCTGCACCTGCGCGTGCACCGTGGTGAAGGCGTTGTGCTGCTCGCCGAGGTACTTGTCGGAGTCGGTGAGCTTGGTGCCGGAGTCCTCCATCCACACCCGCAGCGGGTGGGCGCCGGCCTGCTGCGCCGCTTCGGCACCGCCGCCAGTCCAGGCCGCGTCCATCTCCTTGGAGAGGGCATCGATCGTGCCGAGGCGTTCGGCGTAAGCGCCCTTCAGCCGGCTCGCCGCGGACTGCCCGTTCTCGATCGAGCCTGCTCCGGGACCGGTGGTGATCTTCTCCCAGATGTCGTAGCAGTCGATCTTGCGGTCGCCCTGCACCGACGTGTGGTCGTCCGAATGCGTCGTCGCCATGTTGTAGGCGGCGAAACCGCCCAGGAGCACCAGCTCCAGCATCTCAGCCTCCCAGGGTGCGGATCATCGACTCGCCGAACTTCATCGCCACGGAGCACGGGTCCGAGGCGCCGGCGCCGTTGTCGTACTGGACCAGGATGTTGACCACGAGCTGGTCGGTCACCGCGACGAACAGGCCGCACTTGCCGCTCTTGCGGTCATCCACCGCGGCGGCGTAGACGCCCGGGTAGCCGTAGGCCTGGGTTTCGCCCCAGTAGGCGTCGTTCGCCTTGGTGTCGTAGACGTCCTGCAGGCCGTTCTTGTTCGCCGTCACCGTGGTCACGTCGATCTGGTTGCCCGGGTCGGCGGCTTCCTGGAACGTGCAGCTCGGGCCGTTGCCCGTGGACCGCGACTGGCCCTCGCCGAGGCCGAGCGAGGAGCGCCCGGACGCGTTCATCGTCGCGCAGGCGTCCGAGGTGATCGACGCGGTGTCCAACGGGCTCGGCACCCTCGGCGCGGTGTCGGCGGTGGACCGGGTGGTCTCGCTGCCCGATTCGGCCGTCGACGGCGCCGGGTTGGCGGTGCCGCGGGTCTTGCCGCCGCAGCCGGCGAGCGCGAGCACGGCGCAGGCCAGCGCCGGAACGGCGAGGAGTCGTCGGTTCACGTGGCCTGGTTCCCCTGCTTCGAAAGGTCGGTGTAGGCGTCCGACTCCTTGGTGGTGATCTTCTGCTTCGCGGCGGTCAGCGCCTCGATGTAGTTCTTGACGTAGTCCTGCATCTTCTGGTTCTGCTCGAGGAACGCCTTGCCGGACGGGTTCGCGAGCTTCTCCCAGTCGCCGCTCGCGAACTCCTTGCCGGGCGCCTTCACGTTCGCCATCAGGTTGGCGTCGGCGTAGTCGCGCTTCAGGTCGGCCTGCAGGTCCTGCCACTTCTTGATGACGCCGTCGATCTTGTCGGCGTCGAACGTGAAGCCGCCGCCACCGGCCGGCGCGGACATGTTGACCTCGTTACCCATGCGATCCCATCCCCTTCGCGTCCTCGCCCATTCTCCTCCGACGCCGCCGCGGTGTCCGAGGTTCCCCGGAAAGCGTGAAGGCGGGCCACCCACCAGGGGTGACCCGCCTTCTCACGACGTACTGCCTTACTGCGCGACGGCCTTGACCTCGAGCCGCACGTCGACCTTGACGTCCGGGTGCAGCCGGGCGCCGACCGAGTGCTTGCCCACGGTCTTGATGTGGTCGCGCAGCTCGATGACGCGCTTGTCGAGCAGCGGGCCACCGGCCGCCTTGATCGCGTCGACGATCTCGCCGGCGGTGATCGAACCGAAGAGCTTCTTCGAGCCCGCGGCCGCCTTGCCGGTCAGCTGGATGGCGCCGAGGCCCTCCAGCGTCGCCTTGATCTCCTTGGCGTGGTCGAGGTCGCGGATGCGACGGCTCTCCTGCGCGCGCTGGATCGTGCGGACGTTCTTCTCCGCGCCCTTGGAGGCCACGATCGCGTAGCCCCGCGGGAGCAGGTAGTTGCGCGCGTAGCCGTCCTTGACCTCGACGATGTCGCCGGGGCCGCCCAGGTTGGCCACGTCCGTGGTGAGGATGATCTTCGCCATTTCGGTGCCCTCCCTTAGCGCGCGGTCGAGGTGTAGGGCAGCAGCGCCATCTCGCGGGAGTTCTTGACCGCGATGGCGATGTCACGCTGGTGCTGGCTGCAGTTGCCGGTGACGCGACGGGCACGGATCTTGCCGCGGTCGGAGATGTACTTCCGCAGCAGGTTGGTGTCCTTGTAGTCGATCAGTTCCGGGCGGCCCTTCTTCTCGGCCTTGCAGAACACGCAGACCTTCTTCTTGGGCTTGCGGATGGGTGGCTTGGCCACTGTCTACTCCTGGTAATTCAAATCTTTGTGGATGTGTACGAGATCAGAAGGGGGGCTCGTCCGAGAAGCCGCCGCCACCGCCGCTGCTCGCGGCCGGGGCGGAACCCCACGGGTCGTCGGCCGGCATGCCGCCACCGCCGCCGCGGTTCCCACCGCCGCCACCGCCGCCGCCGAAGTCACCGCCGCCACCGCGGCTGACCTTGTTGACCTTGGCCGTGGCGTAGCGCAGCGAGGGGCCGATCTCGTCGACCTCGAGCTCGACGACGGTCCGCTTCTCGCCTTCCTTCGTCTCGAACGACCGCTGCTTGAGGCGGCCCTGCACGACGACGCGGGCGCCGCGGGTCAGGGACTCGGCGACGTTCTCCGCCGCCTGCCGCCAGATGTTGCAGCGCAGGAAGAGGGCCTCGCCGTCCTTCCACTCGCCGGACTGCCGGTCGAGGGTGCGCGGGGTGGACGCGACGGTGAAGTTCGCGACCGCCGCACCGGACGGGGTGAAGCGCAGCTCCGGGTCGGACGTCAGGTTGCCGACCACCGTGATGACGGTGTCTCCAGCCATCGGGGTTCCCCTCGGGCTCAGGCCTTGGCGGCAGCGGGCTTGGCCGCGGCGCGCTTGACCTCGCGACGCATGACCTTGGTGCGGAGCACGGTCTCCTGCAGCGACAGCTGCCGGTCGAGCTCCTTGACCGCGTCGGCCGAGGAGTTCAGGTCCAGCAGGGCGTAGATGCCCTCGGCGTGCTTCTTGATCTCGTACGAGAGGCGACGACGGCCCCAGACGTCGACCTTCTCCACGGAACCGCCCGAAGTGCGGATCACGTTGAGGAAGTTGTCCAGCGTGGGGGCGACCGTGCGCTCGTCGAGCGTGGGGTCCAGGATGACCATTACCTCGTAATGGCGTGACACAACCACTCACCTCCTATGGGCTCACGGCCACGGGCTGTCCGTGGCAGGAGGGTTTGTCCAGGTAAGGCTACCTGGAGGTACCGGCAGGACCGGACAGTGGGTCTTCTCGGGGGGTCAGGCGGCCCGGCGGAGCACCCAGGTGCGGACCAGTCCGGCGGTCACCCCGGCGAGCACGATCACCGCGATCAGCATGGGCAGCTGCACGTCGTTCGACGCGCTGTTCGAGGCCAGCGACTGCGCGTTGCCGGCGTCGCGGATGTCCGCGCCCTGACCGCTCTGGCCGCTCTGGTCGCCCTGACCCGCCTGCGGGGCGGAGGCGTCACCGGGCAGGGTGCCGTTCGCGGGGTAGCGCACCCCGGGGGCGACGGCCGTGCCGGCGGTCGCCGTGGGGATGCCGCTGTAGTCGCGCATCGGGGCGCTGCCGCCCGTGCCGCCGGCGGTGCCCGGGTTCAGGTTCGAGAGGTTGCCGGACGCGCCGCCGGGAGCGGTGTCGGCGCGGCCCTGCGTGCCGCCGGTGCCGCTCGTGCCCTGGGCGCCCGGCGCGACGTAGTTCGTGGCGATCGTGGTCAGGCCGCAGCTCTTCGCGACGGTCGAGGAGATCGCGGCGAGCACCTCGGCCTTGGTGCCGTCCAGCACGCCGAGGTGGTCGGCGCCCTTGAGGGCGGTCGCCACCGTGCTGCCGATCGCGGACCCCGCGATGGTGCCGCCCGCCGCGTTCGGCACCTGGCCGACCTCCAGTGCGCCCTTGCCGCCGATGGTGTCGGCGATGGAGTTCGGCCACACCGTCGCGAGGGTCCAGAGGTGCGAGTTGACGTAGTCCTGCGCGCCCTTGCGGACCAGTTCCTTCACCGAAGCGCCGGTGACCGCCACGGTGTCGCCCATGCTGCCATTCACCGAACCTGTGCAGGTGCCCGCGAGGGTCGTCGCGGCGGAGGCCGTGCCCGTGGAGAGGAACGCGCCGCCGACGATGAACGCGGCGATGGCGGTGACGGTCAAGCTCTTCCGCACGAGCAGTCCTCCAGGGAAATCACGGGGGCGTCGTTGGACACAACATCAGGATGAACGACCGAGATACGTGAAAGATACTCGGCAGTCGGCTCAATTCGCAGCGGCCATTCGGCGGAGCACCCAGGTGCGGACGAGGCCCGCGCTGACTCCGGAGAGTGCCAAAACCGCGATCAGCAAGGGCAGATTCGACCCGTTCGTGAATCCGTCCGATGCCGAGGGTAGCGCTTCCGCCTGGCCCGCGGTCTGGACACCGGAATTGCCCTCCGCCGCGCCGTCCGGACCGGTGAGGCCGTACTGCGGCGCGTAACCGGGGATCTGGCTGCCGTACCGGATCGCCGGGGACGGCGTGAACAGCCCGGCCGTCGCGAACGGGATGCCGCTGTAGTCGCGCATCGGGGCGTAACCCGTGCCGAGGGTGAACGGGAAACCGCCGAACACCGGGGTGCTGGCGAAGCCGGGCAGGAGCGGGCTGTTGGCGTCCGGGATCGGCGTGGTGCCCTGCGGGGTGCCGCCTTGCGGCGCGCCCCCGGTGCCACCCTGGGCCGGCGGCTGCTGTTGCGGGTTTCCGCCTGTGCCGGGCTGCGGCGACGACTGCTTGCTGCCACCGTCGAGCGCCTTACCGACATCGCCGGCGGCCTGGTTGATTCCGTTCGTGGTGCCGGCGACGGTGTTATTCAGGGCACTCGCCGCGGGAGGGCCGACCACCGGGACCGGTGAGACGACTGTGTCCACGACTTTGACCGTGATCTTGCAGAGACTGCCGAGCAATCCGCCGAGGATGTCCGTGACCGACTTGATGCCGAGCGGAGTGGAAATCAGGTCGCCGGGCTTCACGGTTACCGTGTCGCCGCAGTTCGCCTTCACCGTGTCCGCCGAGGCGGTGCCGGGCAGGCCGAGCACGGCGGAACCCGCGAGGACGACCGCCGCCGCACCGACTGCTGTTGCCCTCCGTGTTCGATCCTGCATGCTCGCCGCCCTGGTGTCGTCGCCTACTTCCCAGTACAACGACGCTAAGGCAGCTCGGTGACGCCCGCTCGCTCAAAAATGTCCGGCATTCGGGTGGAAGCGGCCGTGACCGTGCGTCAGGCGGGGCTGCGGCGGATCCAGGCGCGGACCAGCGCGGCCGCGACGATCGCCAGCGCCAGCACCGCGAGCAGCATCGGCAGCTTCGCCGGCGGCGTGACGCCCGGCAGGGCTTCCGCGGTGCCCGACTTCTGGGCGTCGACGGTCGGCGGGACCTGCTGGCCGGGGATGATCTGCGCGATCACCGGGGCCTGGACCAGGCTGCCCGGCAGCAGCGCGGCGTTGGTGTAGATGCCCGAGATCGCGTCACCCGGCAGACCCGCGTTCCCCGGGCCGGTCACGACCGGGCCGGTGCTGGAGCCGGGCGGGTTCGGCGCCGGGCTCGGCGGTGTCGGGCCGGGTGGGGTGGGCGGCGCGGGCTGCGGCGGGTTCGGGCCCGGCGCCGGCGGCAGGGGCAGCGGCGGCAGCTGCGCGGCCACGCCCTGCGTCAGGCCGCCGACCGTGTTGACCGTGCCCTGCGCGGCCGGGCAGACGCCCTTCGCCGCCGCGTCGCCGACCAGCGGTACCCGGCCGATGCCGAGCGCCTTCACCGTGTCGCCGAGGGGCAGCGTGAGCAGGGGGGCCGAGCCGTTCGTGTTCCGCGAGCTCGAGTCGAGGCCGACGGTGAGCTGGTTCGGGGCGTTCAGCGGGGCGCCGGCGTCGAGCGTCAGGCCGGGCGAACCGCCCTGCTGCAGCGTGGCCTCGCAGCTCCCGCCGAGGGTGGGGTTGGTTTCCGCGGCGGCCGGCGCCGCCAGCGCGGCCGACGCCGCCAGCGTGAACCCCAGTGCGGTGATCCGGGCGACGTGCTTCCCCATCATGCCCTCCGGCAGTCGGACCAATCTGGATCACGGAACGCGCTCACGGTACTCCACGAGCGTCACCAACCGGGCCCACCGGCCGGAAACGGCGTCCGGAGTACCGTGCTCGGCATGCTGATTGGCGCCCATGTCCGTGACGACGACCCGTTGACCGCGGTCGCCGAGCGCAAAGCCGACGTCGTCCAGTTCTTCCTCTCCGACCCGCAGGGCTGGAAGGCCCCTAAGCCGCACCCGCAGGGCGAAGCCATCGCGGCCGACCCGGTCGAGGTGTTCATCCACTCGCCGTACCTGATCAACGTGGCTTCGCTGAACAACCGGATCCGGATCCCGTCCCGGAAGAACGTCACCCAGCACGCGGACGGCGCCGCGGCGATCGGCGCGAAGGGCCTGATCGTGCACGGCGGGCACGTCGGTGCGAACGACGACGTCGAGGCGGGCCTGGACAACTGGCGCAAGCTGTTCGAGCGCGAGCAGGAAAAGGGCGGCTTCAAGGTCCCGATCCTGATCGAGAACACCGCCGGCGGCGAGAACGCGATGACCCGCGACCTCGACGTCATCGCTCGCCTGTGGGACAAGGTCGGCGAGTTCGGCGCCGGGTTCTGCCTGGACACCTGCCACGCGTTCGCCGCGGGCTGGGACCTGGCCACCGCGGTCGAGAAGGTCAAGGCCATCACCGGCCGGATCGACCTGGTGCACCTCAACAACTCCCGCGACGAGTTCGGTTCGACCCGCGACCGGCACGCCAACGTCGTCGAGGGCGACGGCACGATCGACCCCGAGGTGCTGGTCGCCGTCGCCCGGGCGGCCGGTGCCCCGGTCATCGTCGAGACGCCGGCCGACGGTCAGGCCACCGACATCGCCTACCTGCGCGAACAGCTCGGTTAGACGGCCACGGCCCGCCGGCGGCGCCGGGTGGCGTTCGGGATGATCACGTCCCGGGCGCCGTCGAGGAAGCCGCCGGCCGGGTCGTCGTCGCCGTCGGCCCGCACCAGGTCGGTCGCCGGGCGGTAGATCTCCCGGACCACCAGGACGCACAGCCCGGCCACGGCGAGGTCGCGGACCACGACCGTGCCGAGGAACCAGCCCTCGGGCAGGCCCTTGTGGTCGACGCCGAGGTAGTAGAACATCCGCGGCACCCAGACGACGGCGTCGAGCAGCATCCAGCCGAGCAGCAGCCGCCAGCGCGGGATCGCCAGCACCGCCAGCGGGACGAGCCACAGCGAGTACTGCGGGCTCCACACCTTGTTCGTCAGCAGGAACGCGGCCACCACGAGGAACGCCAGCTGACCGACGCGCGGCCGTCGGGGCGCGGCGAGCGCGAGGTAGGCGATCCCGGCGCAGCAGGCCAGGAACAGCACGGCGACGGTGATGTTGAGGTACGTCGGCGTCTGGTTCTTCTGCAGCACGCCGTCGAACCCGGCCCAGCCGGTGGTGTACGAGAAGACGTTGTACAGCGAGTCCGGGTCCATCGGCCGCAGGGTGCTCATCCGGAAGAACTCCCACCAGCCGCGGGTCGCGGTGAGAATGAACGGCACGTTCACCGCCAGCCACGTCAGGATCGCGGCGCCCGCGGTCTTCCAGAACGGCGTCAGCTTGCCCGCGCGCAGGCACAGGAAGAACAGCACGCCGAGCAGGAGGAGCGGGTAGAGCTTCGCCGTCGCGCCCAGCCCGAGCAGGACGCCGGCGAGCACCGGGCGCCGGCGCGCCCAGGCCAGCAGGCCGGTCGCGGTGAACGCGGTCGCGATGGCGTCGAAGTTGGTGAAGGCGTGCACCAGCACCAGCGGTGAGATCGCGACCAGGACCATGTCCCACGGACGGCGTTTCACCGTCCGGCCGGTCGCCCAGACGGTGACGAGCCAGGCGAGCCCGAGGAACAACGCGGTGATGTCGAAGTAGATCGCCACCGGCAGCGCCCCGGGCAGCCAGCCGGACTCGGCGACGTTGTACCAGCCCGCCGCGAGCTTCGCGTTCACCCACTGGAAGAGCCCGGTGAGCACCGGGTACTCCATGTACCGGGTGTTGTCCTCGGCGGTCTGGGAGCTTTCCTGCCACGACGTGTAGTACGGGAAGGTGCCCGGCCGGTCGAGCCGCTCGGAGCCGTAGAGCGGCACGATGTCGGAGTAGCACATGGCGACGAACGGGCGGCCCGCCCGCCAGTCGAGCTGGGTGTTGCCGTTCGCGTCCTGGTACTGCTGGATGCAGGAGCCCTTGCCGAACCAGCAGAGCATCAGCGCCAGCGTGGCCAGCAGCAGCCCGACGCGCTGGGGCGACCAGAACCAGTGCCTGCCGACCGCCGCGTGCTCACCGAGCGGGCCGCCGAGTGGTCTGGTGACCGCCGCCGCAAGGGGCTCGTTCCAGCTCGGGACGATCCGTTCCGCCCTGGTCAGCGTCACCGGACCGGGTTCCGGCTCCCGCGTGGTCTCCTCTGGCACGAGGCGGATCGTATCGGTGATCGACGTGCGCGGTGGTGAAGCCGGTGATCACGCCGGATTCGCGTAGTACGAGGCCAGCACCTCCGCGGCCGCCCCGCGGGTGACGATCTCCTCGCCGGAGCCGTCTTCGACGACCTCGATGCGCTGCCAGTGCGGCAGGGGCAGCAGTTCCGCGAGCCGGGCCGAAACGGCTTCGCGGTGGACGTCCGGCTCGTCCCGCACCGCCCGTCCGGCCAGCACGATCCGCTCCAGGTCGAGCACCTGCACCAGGTCGGCCAGCCCGATGCCGAGGAAGCCCGCGGCGGCCCGGGTGTCCGCTGCCTGCTTGGCCATGATCTCGACGCAGCCGCGCCGCCCGCAGGCGCAGCGCGGCCCGTCGAAGGCGATCGTGGTGTGCCCGAACTCACCCGCGTTGGTCCGCGGCCCGCGGTACAGCCGCCCGTCGATCAGCAGGCCGACGCCGATGCCGGTGCCGACGAGCACGACCGCGGTCGCCGTCGGCTCGCCGTGCGGCCAGAGCCGCGCGAACGCGGCGGCGTTGGTGTTCTTGTCGAGCGTCACCGGCAGCCCGGTGCGCTGCTCGAGCAGGTCGCGCAGGGGCACGTCGTGCCAGCCGGGCATGTTGGTCGCGGCGCGGACCAGGCCGGCGCGGTGGTCCAGCGGGCCGACCGCGCCGAGGCCGAGGCCGAGCACGTCGAAGCCGTCGCCGAGTTCGAGCGCGGTGGCCCCGATGGCTTCGACGGCCTGCGCGGGGGTGAAGCCGGGCGGCAGCGGGCCGCCCGCCGTCTCCTCGACCTCGCCGACGAGGTTGATGCGCAGCACGTGGTACTCGTCGCGGTCGAGGCGCGCGCCGAGCGCGTGCCGGGCACCTGCCCGGATGCGCAGGGCCGTGCGGGGTTTGCCGACACCGGCCGACGGCTGCCGCTGCTCGTCCAGCAGGCCGGTGTCGAGGAGTTCGGGGACGATCTTGGAGACGGCCTGCTGGGTGAGCCCGGTGCGTTCGGCCAGCTCGACGCGGCTGAGGCCGCCGGCGCGCAGGATGTGCGAGAGCAGCAGGGCGCGGTTGTGCGCGCGCACGTCGCGCAGGTTCACCCCGGTCTCCGCCATGGACAGGATCTTCGCACGTCTGGTCAGTTAGGCAACGCTGTTGTTTAATGGCGGCATGGCGGACGACTTGCGCGTGGGCATCCTCGGGTACGGCATCGGGGGCTGCGTCTTCCACGCGCCCCTGGTGGCCGCGACGCCCGGGCTCACCCCCGCGGTGATCACGACGTCGAGCAACGCCGCCCAGGCGCGCACCGACCACCCGGGCGCGGAGGTCGTGCCGGACGCCGACGCGTTGTTCGAGCGGGCCGGCGACCTCGACCTCGTCGTGGTCAGCACCCCCAACCGCACGCACGTGCCGCTCGCGCTGCGGGCGATCGACGCCGGCCTGCCGGTGGTCGTCGACAAGCCGTTCGCGCCGACCGCGGCCGAAGCCCAGCAGGTCGTCGACGCGGCGAAGGCGGCCGGCGTCAGCCTGACCGTCTTCCAGAACCGGCGCCTCGACTCCGACTTCCTCACCGTGCGGAAGGTGCTCGACTCCGGGCGTCTCGGCGAGGTGTTCCGCTTCGAATCCCGCTACGACCGCTGGGTGCCGAAGCCCAAGGACAACTGGCGCGAGTTCGGCGACCCGGCCGAGGCCGGCGGCCTGCTCTACGACCTCGGCGCGCACATCGTCGACCAGGCGCTGCAGCTGTTCGGCCCGGTCACCCGCGTCTACGCGGAGGTCGACCGCCGCCGGGCCGGCGTCCAGGTCGACGACGACGTCTTCGTCGCGCTGCACCACGCGAACGGCGTCCGCTCGCACCTGTGGGCGACCGCGCTCGCGGCCACGCTGAACCCCCGGTTCCGCGTCCTCGGCGACCGGGCGACGTTCACCAAGTACGGCCTCGACGTGCAGGAACCGCAGATCAAGGCGGGCCTGCGTCCCGGCGACGCGGCCTGGGGCACCGAGCCCGCGGCGGACGCCGGGAAGCTCGGCGTCGGCCCGGAGATCGAGACCGTGCCCACCGAGACCGGCCGCTACGAGCAGTTCTACGCCCAGGTGCGCGACGCCCTGCGCGGCGAAGGCGAGTTCCCGGTCGACCCGGCCTCGTCGGTCGAGGCCCTGCGCGTCATCGAGGCGGCCCACCGCTCCGGCGTCGAAGGCGCCGTGGTCGACCTCTGACCCCCTGACCGGCCGTGACCCCGGTGACCCCCAGCTCCGAGGTCACGGCCTCCTCCCCCGGTCTCACGGACCGGAGTTCGACTGGCCGGTGTCGTTCCCGTTGCCGCGTCCGGGACCCCGGCCGTCGCGCCGCACGCGGTTCTGCTGCTGCTGTTGCTGCTGATCCTGGTTGCCGCCGCGGCCGATGGTGAAGCGCTGCTCCTGCTGCTGTTGTTGTTGCTGCTGGAACTGTTGCTGCTGCTGTTGCTGCTCGAGCTGGAACTGCAGCTGGTCGTCCTGCGGCGAGGTGATCGCCTGGACGCGGTCGAAGCGCTCGCCCGGTTTCCCGGACAGGTAGAGCTGCATGAACCGCTGCCACACCGGTCCGGCCACCAGGGACGGGGTCAGCGGCTGGCCGGCCGGGCCGCGCAGGGCCTTGTCGCCGTCACCGCCGACCCAGACCGCGGCGGCGACCGAGGGCGTGTAGCCCACCATCCACGTCTGCGAGTTCGTGTTCGCCGCCGACGCGGGTTCGTCGTCGCCGGGGGTGTGCTGCTGGGTTCCGGTCTTGCCCGCGCACTCGTGGCCGGCCGGGCAGGTCAGCCGCGAGAACGGGATCACCGGCGCCAGCGCGGCGGTCACGTTCCCGGCGATCTGCCTGCTCTTGCCGCGGTCGTTGTCGGCGAACGCGTCCGTCGCACGCGCGTCGGCCTCGTAGGCGGTTTCGCCCTGGGAGTTCGTCACCTTTTGCACGAAGTGGCGGCCGTGCTGGACGCCGCCGGCGGCGAAGGTCGCGTACGCCGAGGCCATGTCCGCCGGCGTGACCGCGGTCTGGCCGCCGCCGATGGAGATGTTGTTGTCGCCGGTGAACAGCACGCTGCGGCCGCCGGTGTCCTTCGTGCGGATCCCCGCTTCCTGCGCGGCTTCGGCGACCCCGCCCGGCTTGGTCACGTTGAGCACCATGTCGTAGAAGACGGTGTTGGTGGACCGCTGCATCGCCTCGGCCACCGTGCACTGCTCGGAGCAGCTGCTGCTGACGCCGGCGTTGCGCACCGGCAGCGGCACGTCGGGGAACGTCCGCGGCGAGCGGCCGTCGAAGACCGCGTTGAGCCCGCGGCCGCCCTTGAGGAACGCGGTGAGGTCGAACGGCTTCATCGACGACCCGGGGTTGTGCGCTTCGTCCGCCCAGTCGCGTCCGGCCTGGTCCTCGCCGTTCGGGCCCTTCACGATCGGCGCGCCGCCGTAGTAGGCGAGCACGCCGCCGGACTTGGGGTCGACGGCGACGAGCGCGTCGAGGATGCGGTCGTCGGTCTGCTCGGCCATACCCTCGGCGACGGCTTTCTCGGCGGCTTCCTGCGCCTTCGAGTCGATCGTCGTGAACACCTGGAACCCGCCCGAGTAGTACTTCTCCTCGGGAATTCCGGCCGCGGCCAGCTCGGCTTTCACTTGTTTCTTGACGAACGGGTTCAGCGTGGTCCCCTGCCGCGATTCGACGAGCGGGACAGGTGCCGGGAACTTCGCCGCCTTGCGGTCGGCGGCGGAGAGGTACCCGTTGCGCTGCATGCGGTCCAGTGCCGTGCTCCACCGGTCGCGGGCGACCGTCCCGTTCTCCGACCGGCCCGGCTGCTGGATCAGCCCGGCGAGCAGCGCGGCCTCGGAGTAGTTCAGCTGGTTGGCGTCCTTGCCGAAGTACGCCTGCGCCGCCGACTGGATGCCGTACGCGCCGCGGCCGAAGTAGATGATGTTGAGGTAGGCGGTGATGATGTCCGCCTTCTCGTAGGTCTGGTTCATCTTGAACGACTTCGCGAGCTCGACCCACTTGCGGGTCAACGTCGGGGCGTCGTCGCCGGACGAAACCTTGATGTACTGCTGCGAAATCGTCGAACCGCCGCCGGACCCGCCGGTGACCTGGTTGTAGGCGGCCCGGGCGATGCCGGAGAGGTCGAAGCCGGAGTTGGTCTCGAAGGACGCGTCCTCGGTGGCGATCACCGCTTTCTTGACGACGTCCGGGATCTGGGCCGGGCTCAGGATCTGCCGGTTCCCGCCGGTGGGCACGTCCTTGCCCATTTCGGTGCCGTCGGCGTAGAGGTAGGTGACCGCTTGGCCCTGCGACTGCGCGACCGTGTCCGGCGACGGCACGTCGACGGAGAAGTACGTGATCACGAAGGCGACCGCGGGCACCAGGAAGAACAGGCCGGACAGCACGTACAGCACCCGGCGGACCGTCTTCCAGCGACGGCGCTTGCGCGCATCCGGCGCCGGTTCCGGGGTGACGTCGGCGGCGAACTCGTCCGGTTCGGCCGGCCGCGGCGGAAGGGGCCGGCGTGGCTGGTAGCGACCACGCGGCACCGGCCTCCGGCCGGACCTCGAGCGATTTCGGTCGGTGTACACGGGGCCGTCCTCGGGTACGCAAGTGGGCTGCGGGCGCAGACCCCTCGACACTCCACACGGACCACGGGCGGCGGTGGTTCACCGAAACGGCGAAGGCCCCGCACCGTTCCCAGTGCGGGGCCTTCGATCAGCCTTCTCCGGCGCCCGGTGGCCGGGCGAGCCCGTCGCCGGGCAGCGGCGGGGTGGACCCGCCCGGACCCGGCCGCGTCGGCCGGCCCGTCCGCGTCGTCTCGGTCTCCGTCTCGGTCTCGGTGGGCGTCGTCGTGGGCGTCTCGGACGGCGTCGAGGTCGGGGTGTTCGACGGCGTGTCCGAGGGCTTCGACTGCGTCGTGGTGACGTCGTTGACGTCCTTGCCGATCGGGTCGACCTTGTTGAACTTCTCCGGCGGGGCCCCGTCCAGGTAGTTCTTCATGAACTCTTCCCAGATGGGCCCGGAGATGGTGCTACCGAAGATCGGCTTGTTCTTGTTGTCGTGCAGCGGGATGTTGCCGTCGCCGCCGACCCAGACCGCGGCCGAGACCGACGGCGTGTAGCCGACCATCCAGGTCTGGGCGTTGCGGTCCTTGTACGAGGCGGGGTCGCCGTCGCGCGGGTCGTACTGCTGCGTACCGGTCTTGCCGGCGCACTGGTGACCGGCCGGGCAATCCAGGTTGGAGTGCTTGATGACCGGGCCGAGCGCCGTGGTCACGTTGCCGGCGATCTGCGCGGTCTTCTGCGCGTCGCTGTCGAACGCGGGCTTGGCCTGGTACTTGCTCTCGTCGAACTCGACCTCGTCCTGGGCGTTGGTCAGCTTGGCGACGAAGTGGGCCGGACGCTGCATGCCGTCGCCGGCGAAGGTGGCGTACCCCGCGGCCATGGCCTCCGGCGTGGCCACGGTGGCGCCACCGCCGAGCGCGATGTTGATGTCCTGGCTCATCTGCGGCGACGTCGGCACGCCGGCTTCGTTGGCGGCCGCGGCCACCTTCGCCGGCTTCGTGATGTTGTAGACCATGTCGTAGAACACGGTGTTCGCCGAGATCTCCATCGCCGTGGCGACGGTGCACTGCGGGCCGCAGCTGGAACTCTCGCCCGCGTTGCGGATCGTCTTCGGCGGGTTGCCGAACTTCCGGTTGTTGGACCCGTCGAAGGTGTCGCCGAGGCCCTTGCCCATCTTCAGGTACGCGGTGAGGTCGAACGCCTTGAACGACGAACCGGGGTTCCGCGCCTGGTTGGCCCGGTCCTGACCGGTCTGATCCTTCCCCTCCGCGTTCTTCACGATGTCCGGGCCGCCGTAGTAGGCGAGGACGCCGCCGGTCTTCGGGCTCACCGCGACCAGCGCGCTGAGGAGCCGGTCGTCGGTCTGGCCCTTCATCTTGTCCGCGACCGCGTCCTCGGCCGCCTTCTGGGCCTTCGGATCGATCGTGGTGTAGACCTTGGCGCCGGTCGCGTGCAGCTTGGCGCTGTCGTAGCCCTCGTCCGCCAGCTCGTCGTCGATCCGCTGCTGGATGTGGAACGACATCGACTGGTTGGTGTCCTTGGCCGCCTTCGGGACCGGCGTCGGGAACTGCGCGCCCGCGCGTTCGTCGGCCCGCAGCCACTTGTTGGCCACCATCTGGTCCATCACGTAGTTCCAGCGGCGCTGGGCGTACTCCTGGTTCTCCGACTTGCTCGGGCCCTGGATGAGCCCCGCGAGCAGCGCCGCCTCGGACGCGTTGAGGTCCTTGACGTCCTTGTTGAAGTAGGCCTTCGCGGCCGCCTGGATCCCGTTCGCCGAGCGTCCGAAGTAGATGATGTTCAGGTAGCCCGTGATGATCTCTTCCTTGGACTCCTGGTTGTTCATCTTGAACGACTTGGCCAGCTCGGTCCACTTGCGGGTGAGCGTCGGCGCGTCGTTCTCCGTGGCCTTCTTGATGTACTGCTGGGAGATGGTCGAACCACCGCCCTGGCCACCGGTCGCCTGGTTGAAGACCGCGCGCAGGATGCCGGTGAAGTCGAAGCCCGAGTTGGTCTCGAACGTCGCGTCCTCGGCCGAGTACACCGCGTGCTTGACGACGTCGGGGATCTCGCCCGGCTTGACCAGCTGCCGGTCGCCGCCCTTGGGCAGGGACTTGCCCATCACCGTCTTGCCGTCGTTGTAGTAGTAGGTCACCGGCTGGCTCTGCAGCGCCGCGACGCTCTCCGGTGTCGGCACGTCGACCATGAAGTAGGTGATCACGAACGCGATCGCCGGAACGACGAAGAAGACGCCGACGCACGCGTAGGCGACCCGCCGGATGATCTTCCAGCGGCGCTTCTTCCGCTGCGCCGGGGTGAGGACCTTGCGGCCCTTCTCGTCGAGCTCCTCCTGGGGCCCGACGTCGTCGGCGAACTCGTCGAAACGGTCGTCGTCGTACGGCTCGTAGGCGTCCTCGGTCCCGTTGTGCGCGTGGTGGGTGATGAGATCCGGCTCACGTTCGGGTTCCGGGTCCGGACGCCGTCCGGCCGGCGGGGGCTGCCGGAACCCCTGCGGCGGCGAGCCGGGCGGGCCGCCGGGACGCCGTCCGGGCGGCTGGCGCCGGTCGGACGCGCCGCTCTGGCCGCGTGGCGCCTGCGGACGTCGTGGCTGGTCAGCGGGCCACTGCCGGCCGCCCTCGTCGCCGGCGGGCCAGGCCGGGCCGCCCTGCCCGGGGTTGCCGCGGGGCGGGGTGGCGCGCCGGGGCGACTCACCGGGCCACGCCGGTCCCGCGTCTTCACCCGGCCATGGGGCGCGACGGGGTGCGTCTGGCTCCTGGTTGGGCCAGGAGCGGTTGTCGTCGGTCACGGACGGTCCTCCCGGATCAGTCCCCACAGGGGGTCTGACCTGCGTGTTGCGATGGTCGTACGGTGGCTCACCGGCCCGCGGTCCTTCGCGGACCCGCCGGTTCCCCTGTGCCCAGGACGTATGACCGGACCAAGTGGTTCCAGTGGCACGCCCGGCACACTTCGACGTCGTACACGGTGAACTCGGCGAACGAGCCCGCCATCCGGGCCAGCTCTTCCGGTGTCCTGGCCGAGCCCGCCACGTGCTTGAGCTCGTCGCCGTACACCCAGGACACCAGGGTCAGCGGCTCCTGGCGGCAGATCGGGCAGGGCTGGTCGCCGTCCCGGCCGTGGAACTTCGCCGCTCGCAGCAGGTACGGGCTCGCGTCGCAGGCCTCGTGGCTGCCGACGCGCCCGGAGCGGACTTCGGCCAGCAGCGCACGGCGCTGCAGCGCGTAGTCCACGACCTGCCGCTGGTTAATCACGAGGACAGAGTACGGGCTCTTCCTGTGTCGTCCACGCCCCCTAGCGCCCGCAAGCCCGGGACCGGGGCGGACACGCCGGACGTTCGATAACTCTCCGGTGAATTTCGACCCTGATGGGTAGCGAGGAGAGGTTAGCTTCGCCACTTCGATGTATCGGCGCGATATAGTGGCTGAGTAGGTTGGATCGAGGCGCTCGTTCGGAGCAACGCGGGTGGTCTCGGTTTGTTCCCGAAAGGGGGTGCGGTGTGCTGGAGTTCGCGATCCTCGGTCTTCTGCACGAAGCGCCCATGCACGGGTACGTGCTGCGCAAGCGGCTGCACGAGACGCTCGGCACGTTCCGGACGTTCTCGTACGGCTCGCTGTACCCGACCCTGCGGAAGCTGTTGCGGGCCGGGTACCTGGTCGAGGAGCTGGACGAGGCCGACGACCGGGCGTGGTCGCGGCGCGGGCGCCGGGTCTACAAGCTCACCGCGGAGGGCAAGGAGCGCTTCGGTGAGCTGCTCGGCGACGCCGGGCCGCAGACCTGGGACGACGAAGGCTTCGGCGTCCACCTGGCCTTCTTCTCGCGGACCCCGGCCGACGTGCGGATGCGGATCCTCGAGGGCCGCCGCCGCCGCGTCGAGGAACGCCGTGAGGGCATGCGGGCGGCGCTGGCCAGGGCCGAGGAGAAGATCGATCGCTACACCCGCGAGCTGCACCGGCTGGGGCTGGAGACCAGCGAGCGGGAGGTGCGCTGGCTCAACGAGCTGATCGCGCACGAACAAGCCGAACGGCAGGGTCCGGAGACCTGAGCCGCCCGGCCCGGGCCGCAGCGTCGCGGCACCAGACCTACTGAACAGACACGGATTGAAGGAGAAACCCCCATGGGCGAGAACCGCCGCGTACGGGTGGCCATCGTGGGCGTCGGCAACTGTGCGGCGTCGCTGGTCCAGGGTGTCCAGTACTACCGCGACGCGGATCCGGCCACCCGCGTCCCCGGTCTGATGCACGTCGACTTCGGCGGCTACCACGTCCGCGACATCGAGTTCGTAGCCGCGTTCGACGTGGACGCCAAGAAGGTCAGCCGCGACCTGTCCGAGGCGATCTTCGCCTCCGAGAACAACACCATCAAGATCGCCGACGTGCCGCCGCTCGGCGTCACCGTCCAGCGCGGCCACACCCACGACGGGCTCGGCCGCTTCTACCGCGAGACGATCGAGGAGTCCGACGAGACCCCGGTCGACGTCGTCGCCGCGCTGCGCGAGGCGCAGGCCGACGTGCTCGTGTCGTACCTGCCGGTGGGCTCCGAGGTGGCCGACAAGTTCTACGCCCAGGCCGCGATCGACGCCGGCGTGGCCTTCGTCAACGCGTTGCCGGTGTTCATCGCCTCCGACCCCGAGTGGGCGCAGAAGTTCACCGACGCCGGCGTCCCGATCGTCGGTGACGACATCAAGTCCCAGGTCGGGGCCACCATCACGCACCGCGTGCTGGCGAAGCTGTTCGAGGACCGCGGCGTCCAGCTCGACCGGACGATGCAGCTCAACGTGGGCGGGAACATGGACTTCCTGAACATGAAGGAGCTCGAGCGGCTCGAGTCCAAGAAGATCTCCAAGACCCAGTCCGTCACCTCGCAGGTCGACCGCGAGCTGGGCAAGGGCAACGTCCACATCGGACCGTCGGACTACGTGCAGTGGCTCGACGACCGCAAATGGGCCTACGTCCGGCTCGAGGGCCGCGCGTTCGGCGACGTGCCGCTGAACCTGGAGTACAAGCTCGAGGTGTGGGACTCGCCGAACTCGGCGGGCATCATCATCGACGCCGTGCGCGCCGCGAAGATCGCGCTCGACCGCGGCATCGGCGGCCCGATCCTGTCGGCGTCGTCCTACTTCATGAAGTCGCCGCCGGAGCAGTACGACGACGCGACCGCCCGCGACGCCGTCGAGAAGTTCATCCGCGGCGAGGTCGAGCGGTAGGAACTGTCGTCGGAGGAGGCCGTCACCGCTGGTGGCGGCCTTCTTCGCGTGTTGCACTAAACCGGTGGGGCGGGGCAGGCGTTGGCGGGGTGTGAGTGCGAGTGTGGGCGAGAGCGTGCCGGGGGACCTGGGCGCGCCGACCTTCCACGACCTGTTCCGCGAGTACTTCGGGCAGATGACCCGGCTGGCCCACCTGCTCGGCGCGGACGACGCGGAGAACGTCGCGCAGGAGGCGTTCGTCAAGCTCCACCAGCGCTGGGACACCCTGACCGACCACACGCGCGTGGCGGGCTACCTCCGCACGACCGTGGTGAACATGTCGCGGTCGCGGACCCGGCACCTGCGCGTCGTCCGGCGGACCCCGCAGGAGCGGCCGCCGGACGAGCTGTCGGCCGAGGTCCGGGCAGTCGCCAACTGGGAGCACCAGCAGCTGCGGGCGGTGCTGACGCGGCTGTCCCGGCGGCAGCGCGAGGTCCTCGTGCTGCGGTACTGGCTGGACCTGAGCACGGCGGCCATCGCGGAAACGCTGGGCATCTCGCCGGGCACGGTCAAGGCGACGACGCACCACGCGATGGAGAACCTGCGCAAGCACCTGGGGGACGACCTGGGAGGTGAGCGATGACCGACCTCGAACGCAAGCTGGCCGAAGCACTGCGCGAACAGGCCCGGGAGGTCTCGCCCGACCTCGAGTCCGCCTGGCTGGAACAGCAGCGCCGGCAGCGGCGGCCGTCGCGCCGCCGCCGGGCCGCCGTCTGGGTGGCTCCGCTGGCCGCCGTCCTGGTCGTGCTGACCAGCGTGCTGCTGGCCACCCAGGTGAATACGGCCCAGCCTCCGCCGCCGCAGCCCGCGACGCAGCCGGGGCAGGAGCTGGTGCTCGCCGAGCCCGTGATCTCGCCGGAGAACCTGGTCGGCGGGGACGAGCCGGTGGCGCTCACCGACTTCGCGGGCCAGACGAACGCCTGGACGTCGTACGCGGTCAACCCGGCCGGCCCGGCGGGGCAGCCGTGGTTCTGCGTCGAGACGTTCCTCAAGGGCACCACCCACGGCGGCCCCGGCTCGCAGTTCGGCATCGAGTCGCCGTCGTGCGTCCCGCGGTCGGACGGGGTCGTCCGGGCCGGGTACGTGGGCAAGGACGGCGGCCCGCTGCCGGCGGGCAAGGCGGTCCTCCTCGTCGACCCGACGGTGCGGGTGCTGCGCCTCTACAGCGCGGCCGGCGACCTGAGCCCGGCCAAGGAGGTCGGCACCCTGGGCCGCGACCACGTGTTCCTCGCCGACGTGCAGCCCGGGTCGCCGCCGGTCCGCTTCGAGGTCAACCCAACCCAAGCGCTCCCGGCAAGCCGGTGATCTTCTCCACCACGGCCGTGGCCTGCCCCAATACCTCGGGATCCGGCGGGAAGTGCGGGTTCGGCACCGCGTACACCGCCATCTTCGCCGCCAGGGCGGACCGCAGCCCGTTCGTCGTGTCCTCGACGGCCGCGCAGTCCTCCGGGGCCACGCCCAGGAGCTCGGCCGCCCGCAGGTAGACGTCCGGCGCGGGTTTGCCCGCCCCGACCTGCTCGGACGACACCGCCGCCCCGACCGGCAGGCCGGTCACGTCCAGGAACCCCTTGATCAGGATCACCGGCGACGAGCTCGCGATCGCCACCGGCCACCGCGCCGACACCTGCCGGACGACGTCCACCGCGCCCGGGATCAGCGGCGGTTCCGCGGCGTACCGGGCCGCCATCCGCTTGACCACCAGCGTGGCGATCTCGGCCGGGGTGGTCCGCGCGCCCAGCTCCTCCACCAGGTAGCGGGCCCATTCCGGGGTGCTCATCCCCTGCTGCGCCCGGGTCGCCTCCTCGCGCCAGGTGCCGCCGTGCTCGGCGACGACCGCGCGCCGCACCTCGTCCCAGATCCGCTCGGAGTCCACCAGTACGCCGTCGAGGTCGAAGATCACCGCGTCCATGGCCCGAGCCTAACCTGTGAGCGGACTTACTTAGCCACCCTTACTAATTTTTTGTTAGCCTAGCTAAGTGACTTCCGCGATCACCGATCTCGCCCACCGGCTGCGGCCGCTGGTCTTCCGGCTCTACCACCAGGTCCGCCGCCAGACCCCGCAGCTGACGCTGACCCTCACCCAGGGTTCGGTGCTGAGTGAGCTGGTCAACGGCGGTCCGCGGCGGATGTCCGCGCTGGCCGAGTTCGAAGGGGTGCGGCTGCCGTCGATGACCGACGTCGTCGGCCGGCTCGAACGGCTCGGCCTCGCGACCCGCCGCCCGGACCCCGCCGACGGCCGCGCGGTGCTGGTCGAAGTCACCGACGAGGGCCTGCGCTTTTACGCCGAACTGGTGACGGCTCGCGAGGAGTTCCTCCGCGAGCGGCTCATCGCGATGGACGAAACCGACCGCGCAGCGATCGATGCCGCCCTGCCCGCTCTCGCCAAATTGCTCGTCGACACCGAGAAGGAGGAACTGATCAGCGATGAGCGCTGAACACCACTCGAGCCTGCTGGACGCGGTCAAGGGCCAGCCGAAGCAGGTGTGGATCACCGCGTTCGCCGCGGTCATCGCCTTCATGGGGATCGGCCTGGTCGACCCGATCCTGCTGTCCATCGCCAAGGGCCTGGACGCGACGCCGTCCCAGGTCACCCTGCTCTTCTCGTCCTACCTCGGCGTCCAGGTCGTCGCGATGCTGGTCACCGGCGCGGCGAGCGCCCGCTTCGGCGCCAAGCGCACGGTGCTCGTCGGGCTGACGCTGATCGTCGCGGCCACCGCCCTGTGCGCGGCCGCCGGGTCGATCGAGCAGCTCGTCGGGCTGCGCGCGGTCTGGGGCCTGGGCAACGCGTTCTTCATCGCGACCGCGCTGTCGGTGATCGTCGGCGCCGCGACCGGCGGCCAGTCCGGCGCGATCCTGCTCTACGAAGCCGCCCTCGGCGTCGGCCTGTCGGTCGGCCCGCTGCTGGGCGCGCTGCTCGGCAGCATCTCGTGGCGCGGCCCGTTCCTCGGCACCGCGATCCTGATGGCCGGCGCGCTCGTGCTGTGCGCGGTGTTCCTCAAGAGCGACAAGCACGAGCAGCGGTCGCCGATCAAGCTGCTCGACCCGCTGCGCGCGCTCAAGCACACCGGCCTGCTGCGCACCTCGGTCGCCTCGGCGCTGTACACGGCCGCGTTCTTCGCCGTGCTGGCCTGGTCGCCGTTCGTCCTCGGCTGGAGCGCGATCGCCGTCGGCCTGGTCTTCTGCGGCTGGGGCCTGTGCGTCGCCGTCGCCGGAGTCGCCCTCGCGCCGCGGCTGGCCGCCCGGCTCGGCGAGCGGCACGCCGCCGCGGCCGCCGTCTTCGGGTACGCCGTGCTGATGCTGGTCCTCGCCGTGCCGAGCAAGCCGGTGCTGGTCGCCGGGATCGTCGTCTCCGGGCTGGTGTCGGGCCTGCTGAACACGCTGTTCACCGGCACCGCGATGTCGATCAGCGACGCGCCGCGCCCGGTCGCCAGCGCGGGCTACAACTTCTGCCGCTGGCTGGGTGGCGCGGTCGCCGCGACGCTCGTCGGGCACGTCGCCGAGTGGTTCGGCTCGCCGCAGGCGCCGTTCGTCGCCTCGGCCGTGCTGTGCGTCGTCGCGGGGGCGTTGCTCTCGCTGCGGGAGAAGAAGGCGGACCCGCACACGCTGCCGAAGGAAGCGGTCCTCGTCGGCGAAGAGTTCTGAGTCACACCCGTACGGAGCAGCAATACACCCGCCGTTCACCTGTATGTCGTGAATGGCTGGTTTGGGAAGCTTACGGTCGGTTCGTTCCCGAACTCCCACCATGGAGGCCTCGTGCCCGACCGCCTGCTTCCCCTGCTGCCCGTCCACCCCGGCGGCCGTTCCCCGGTCACCTGTGAGTACCGCTGCGGCAACGCCTGCGCCCACCCGGAGGCCAACGAATCCGGGAACGAGTACTTCGGCGACGTCGTCAAGGACATCTCGCGCCGCCGGGTGTTCAAGGCCGGTGCCGTGATGGCCGCCGCCGCGGGCGGGTTCGCCGCCCTGTCCGGGACGGCGGCGGCCTCGCCGCTCCGGAAGCCGCAGCCCCGGCCGCGTCCGGTCCCGGGCACCGACTTCACGCCGGTCCCGCCGAACAAGCTCGACGCGGTCAGCATCCCCGACGGGTACGCCCAGCGCGTCGTCGTCCGCTGGGGCGACCCGGTCGTCGCGGGCGCGCCGAAGTTCGACTTCACCAAGCAGACCGCGGCCGCGCAGGCCAAGCAGTTCGGGTACAACAACGACTTCGTCGGCCTGATCCCGCAGGACCCGCTGGGCCTGTCGAACCTGCTCGTGGTCAACCACGAGTACACGACCGAGGTCCACATGTTCCCGGCCGACCAGTACGACCCGGCCAACCCGACCGAGGAGCAGGCGAAGATCGCCTGGGCGGCGCACGGCCTTTCGGTGCTGCAGGCCCGCCGCGACCCGATCCACGGCGGTCTGGAGGTCGTCCCGAGCCGCTACGGCCGCCGGATCACCCTCGACACGATCTTCGAGGTCCGCGGCCCGGCCGCCGGCTCGAAGTTCCTCAAGACGTCGGCCGACCCGACCGGCCGCAAGGTCCGCGGCACGCAGAACAACTGCTCCGGCGGCGTGACGCCGTGGGGCACGGTGCTCTCCGGCGAGGAGAACTTCGACCAGTACTTCGCCAACTCCGACCAGGTCACCGACCCGGTCGCGGCGGCGCGGCTCAAGCGCTACACCGTCGGCACCGGGACGAGCACCCGCAAGTGGGAGCGCTTCGACAAGCGCTGGGACGTCGTGCAGGAGCCCAACGAGCCGAACCGGTTCGGCTGGGTCGTCGAGATCGACCCGAACGACCCGAACTCGACGCCGGTCAAGCACACCGCGCTCGGCCGCTTCAAGCACGAGGCCGCGAACATCAAGATCACCGCGGACGGCCGGGTCGCCGTCTACTCCGGCGACGACAGCCGCTTCGAGTACATCTACAAGTTCGTCTCCAAGGGCAAGTACAAGCCGGGCCACAGCGCCCACGCGCGGCGGCACAACTCGGCGCTGCTCGACGAGGGCACGCTGTACGTCGGCCGCTTCACCGGCGACAGCCCGGCCGCGGAGATCGACGGCACGGGCAAGCTTCCGGCCGACGGCGAGTTCGACGGCCGCGGCGAGTGGATCCCGCTGGCCGCCGGCAACAAGTCCTTTGTGGACGGCTTCACCGCCGAAGAGGTCTACGTCTTCACCCGCCAGGCCGCGGACAAGGTGGCCGCCACGAAGATGGACCGGCCGGAGGACATCGAGCCGAACCCGGTCAACGGCCGGGTCTACGCGGCGCTGACCAACAACAGCGACCGCGGCGCGGCGGGCAAGGCCGGCGTCGACGAGGTCAACCCGCGCAACGGCAACAAGAACGGCCACGTCCTGGAGTGGGAAGAGGACCGCGGCGACGCGGCGTCGACGAAGTTCGCCTGGCGGCTGCTGCTGGTCTGCGGCGACCCGAAGGCGGCGGACACCTACTTCGGCGGGTTCCCGAAGGACCAGGTCAGCCCGATCTCCTGCCCGGACAACGTGGCCTTCGACCGGCACGGCAACCTGTGGATCTCCACCGACGGCAACGCGCTCGGCGCGAACGACGGCCTGTTCTCGGTGCCGGTCACCGGCCCGGAGCGCGGCCACGTCAAGCAGTTCCTGTCGGTGCCGGTCGGCGCCGAGACCTGCGGCCCGGTCGTGACCGACAACCTGGTGCTCGTCGCCGTCCAGCACCCGGGTGAGAACGCGGCGAGCTCGGCGAACCCGACGTCACACTGGCCGGACGGCGGCACCGCGCAGCCGCGGCCGGCCATCGTCTCGGTGTGGAAGAAGGGCCGCTTCGGGCTGCCTGGCCGCATCGGCGAACGCTGACGCACCGGCCCGCACCCGCCGAGGTTCACTCTTAAGTGGACGGTCTTCGGCCGGTGCGGGCCCGGTCCGCGCGCCATAGTCGAGAGGTGATCTTCTCGGGGCGCACGGCGGCGGTCGCGGTGGTGGCGATCGCCGCGGCGGTCGTGCCCGCGTCCGCGTCCGTCGCCGAGGACGCGCCGCCGGTCTGCGGCGGGCTCGCGGCGAACCCGAGCGTCGAGCTCGCGGCCCGCAACGGCGCCCCGGACGGGTACGTGTTCGCCCCCGCCGCCCCGGTCCCGCCCGGCACGCCGGCCGCGAAGGTGCCGAAGCTGGCGACGGAGCAGCAGTACGCCGTCGACGGGCAGCGGTCGGCGGCTATCCAGACGCCGGACGGCAAGACCAGCACCGCCTACCAGACCGAACGGTTCGTCCCGGGCGGCGTCTACACGCTCAGCGTCTGGACCGCTTCGCGCGCGCCGCGGTACGAACCCGGCACCGGCCTGCGGTTCTTCGACGCCACCGGCACGCAGGTGCAGGAGACCAAACTGGTCGCCGACCACTACGTCGGCGACGACACCCTGGTGCGGCAGAACTTCCCGGCGGCGACGGCGCCCCCGAAGGCGACCGCGGTGAAGTTCTTCGCCACGACCACCCTCGACCGGCTGTACTGGGACTGCGTCGACCTCCAGCTCGCGGCCTACTCGGTGAAGAAGGAAGTGCAGAACCCGGCGACCGGCGCGTGGGCGTCGTTCGCGACGGTGACCGCGGGCGAGACCGCGCACTACCGCATCACCGTGACCAACGAGGGCACCCAGGACCTCACCGGGATCACCGTGCAGGACCCGTGGTGCCCCGGGTCGTTCGAGCCGTTCGCGCTGGCCGCGGGCGCGAACCGGCAGGTGACCTGCGACCACGCGGACCTCACGGTGGCCGACAGCGGGCACGTCAACACGGCGAAGGTGACCGGCGTGCACCACGCGGGCGGCACGCTCGGCGACAAGACGGCGTCGGCGACGATCACCGTGCTCCCGCCCCCGGCCATCGCGAAGATCGGCGACTTCGTCTGGGCCGACCGCAACCGCGACGGCCTGCAGGACCCGGACGAACCCGGCGTCGCCGGGGTCAAGGTGACGCTGAAGGACGGCGCCGGCGGCACGGTCGGCACCGCGACGACCGACGACCAGGGCAAGTACGGCTTCGAGAAGCTGAAGGACGGCACGTACCAGGTCTGCTTCGCGGTCCCGGCGGACTTCACCGTGACCCGCCGCGACGCCGGCAGCGAAGAGCGCGATTCGGACGCCGACCCGGACGGCTGCACCGCGCCGCGCACCGTGGGCGGCCCGTCCCACGAGGACTTCGCGGCGGACCTCGGGCTGCTGTCCCCGACGAACCGGATCGGCGACTTCGCCTGGGCCGACACCGACGGCAACGGCCTGCAGGACGCGGGTGAGCCGGGCCTCGCGAGTGTCCAGGTGGTGCTGAAGGACGCGAGCGGCAAGGAAGTCGCGAACGTGGTCACCGCCCCCGACGGCTCGTACGGCTTCGACGGCCTGGAGGACGGCACGTACCAGGTGTGCTTCACCGCGGACGGCCACCACCCGGCGGCCAAGGACGCGGGCGACGACACCCGCGACTCCGACGTCGACCCGGCGTCCGGCTGCACGGACCCCCGCACCCTCGGCGCCGGAAAGCGCGAAGACCGCACGGTGGACGCCGGGTTCGCCGCTACGGTGAGGTCATGACGGATCTTCCCCTGGCCCTGGTGACCGGCGCCTCCCGCGGAATCGGCGCGGCGATCGCCCACCAGCTGGCCCCGACCCACCGGGTCCTCCTCGGCGGCCGGGACGCCGACGCGCTCGCCGCGCTGGCGAAGGAGCTCCCGGACGCGAAGCCGTGGCCGGTGGAACTGACGGACCCGGCCTCCCTCGCGGCGGCGGTCGCGGACATCGCGTCCCTGGACGTCCTGGTCCACTCGGCGGGCGTCGCGCGCCTGGGCCGCATCGAGGACGCGTCGGCGTCGGCGTGGCGCGAGAACTTCGAGGTCAACACCCTGGCGGTGGTCGAGCTGACCCGCCTGCTGCTCCCGGCCCTGCGCACGGCCCGCGGCCACGTGGTGGTGATCAACTCCGGAGCCGGCCTCAACGCCCGCCCGGGCTGGTCCCCGTACGCGGCGAGCAAGTTCGCGGCCCGCGCCTTCGCCGACGCCCTCCGCGAGGAGGAGCGCGACATCCGCGTGACGTCGGTCTACCCGGGCCGCACGGACACGGAGATGCAGCAGGCGATCTTCGCGGGCGAAGGCCGCGAGTACGACACGTCCCACCTGCTGACGGCGGACTCGGTGGCCACCGCGGTGCTGACGGCGGTGTCAGCCACCCCGGACGCCCACCCGACGGAGATCATCCTCCGCCCGCGTTAGGCCCGCAGCCGCGCGGCGGTCTCGGCCACGCCGGCCTGCACCTTCGCCCGGTCCACCTTCGTCGACTCACCGTCGGCGACGACCTGCTCGCCCGCGACCCACACGTCCCGCACCCGCCGCGACCCCGCCGCCCACACGAGGTTCGACAGCAGCTGCGCGTCCGGCACGTCCAGCCCGCACGCGAACGCCGGGTCGTCCAAATCGATGTGCACCAGGTCGGCCCACCGCCCCGGCTCCAACGCACCGATGTCCGACCGCCCCAGCGCGGCCGCCCCACCCCGGGTGGCCAGCAGGAAGACGTCCGCCGCCGTCAGCACCGTCGAATCGCCCGTCGCCAGGCGGGCGAACATGGCCGCGAGCTGCAGTTCTTCCCACAGGTCGAGGTCGTCGTTGGACGCCGGGCCGTCGGTGCCGAGACCGACCGAAACCCCCGCCGCACGCAGGTCCGCGATTCGCGCGATGCCCGACGCCAGCTTCGCGTTCGAGC
Source organism: Amycolatopsis sp. NPDC004772 (assembly GCF_053601215.1). Taxonomy (NCBI): domain Bacteria; kingdom Bacillati; phylum Actinomycetota; class Actinomycetes; order Pseudonocardiales; family Pseudonocardiaceae; genus Amycolatopsis; species Amycolatopsis sp. NPDC004772. The sequence continues at coordinate 63,890 of NZ_JBSGBK010000026.1, read as the reverse complement.
CCGGGCAGTGGGCCATGCCGACGCCGTGGGCCGCGTACAGGGCGATGTCCGAATCCGACAGGTGGATCGAGTGCGCCGCCAGCACCCGGCCGTCGAGCATGCCCAGCTCACGAAGCAAAGCCGGCACCGAACCATGGGAAGCGCGGACCGCGGTGTCCTCCGCCGCCGCCTCGGCGACGTGGATCTGGACCAACGCGCCCCGCGAAGCAGCCGACTCCGCCGTCGCGCGCAAGCCGTCGGAAGACAGCATGTACGCCGAGTGCGGGCCGTAGCCGAGCTCGATGCGGTCTCCGTGGCCGAAGCGGAGGCCGTCCGTGTCGATCCAGCGCTCGATCGCCGCCAGCTGGGCCTTCCAATCCAGGCCCGGCAGCTCCATCACCGGGGGCGCCACCAGCACCCGGCCGCCCGTGGTGAGGACCGCGTCGACCAGCTGCTCGCCTTCGAAGTACATCTCGGCGCTGGTCGTGACGCCGTGGCGCAGCATCTCGACCGAGCCGAGCAGCATGCCGGTGCGGACGTCCTCCGGGCGCAGCTTCGCCTCGGCCGGCCAGATGATCTCGTTGAGCCAGGGCAGCAGCGGCAGGTCGCCGCCCATGCCGCGCAGCAGCGTCATCGGGCTGTGCGCGTGCGTATTGACCAGGCCGGGCAGCAGGATGCCGGTCAGGGTGGTGACCGGTGCGGCGGATTCGGGGGCGGTGGCCGCCGGTCCGCAGTACGAAATGCGCCCATCGGCGTCGACGTCGACGACCGCGTCACGGAGAAGCGAACAGGACGGGTCGGCGGGGAGAACGACAGGGGCGTGGAAACGGCGTTGCATCTCTGGATACTACGCACCCGGAATCACGAAACGACTCCGCTCCGCCACGCCCACGCCGCGCTCTCCACCCGGTTCCGTGCGCCGATCTTGCTCTGCACCGACGCCAGGTGCGTCTTCACCGTCGACAGCGACATGAACAGCTCCGCGCCGATCTCGGTGTTGGTCAGCCCGCGCGCGACGGCCTTCAGCACGTCCAGCTCCCGCGGCGTCAGCGGCTCGGACGGCGAGGCGGCCTGCGGCTTCACCGCGCCGCCGTTGAAGTGCTTGAGCAGCCGCACGGTGATCTGCGGCGACACGAGCGCGTCACCGCGGTCGGCCGCGCGGACCGCCTCGATCAGCAGCGCCGGGCCCGCGTCCTTCAGCAGGAACCCGGACGCGCCGTTGCGCAGCGCCGTGTGGACGTACTCGTCGAGGTCGAACGTGGTGACCACGACCACCTTCAGCGGGTCCGCCACGTCCGGGCCGGCCAGCTGCCGGGTGACCTCCAGGCCGTCGAGGCCGGGCATGCGGATGTCGAGCAGGCAGACGTCCGGGCGCAGCTCGCGGGCCTTCGAGACCGCCGAGACGCCGTCCGCGACGTCGGCGACGACCTCGATGTCGTCCTGCGCGTCCAGGATCATGCGGAAACCCATCCGCACCATCTCCTGGTCGTCCGCGATCAGTACCCGGATCACTCGTCCCCTTCCGTGTCTTCTCCGGCCGCCAGCGGCAGCCAAGCTTCGACGCGCCAGCCGCCACCGGAGTCCCGCCCGGCCGACAACCGGCCCTTGAGCAGCGCGACGCGTTCGCGCATGCCGACCAGACCGTAGCCGCCCGAGCCGCCGGCCGGCCGGTGCGCCGTCTCGCGCCCGTTGTCCGTCACCCTCAGGTGCAGCTGATCTCCCTGCACCTCGGCGACGACGAAGGCCTCGGTCGCGCCCGAAGCGTGTTTGCCGACGTTCGTCAGCGACTCCTGGACCAGCCGCAGCGCCGAGCGGCCGACCTCGTGCGGCAGGTCCGGCGGCACGTCGAGGTGCATCGACGTCGGCACGCCGTGGTTCGCGGTTTCGACGAGCTTCCGCAGGTCCGCGCCGAGATCGGTGGTGGCCTGCTCGCTGAACTCGCTCATCCCGGCGGGTGCGTCGCCGCGCATCGAGCGAACCAGCCGCCGCATCGCCGCGAGCGCCTCGACACCCGCGTTTTCGATCCTGGCCATCGCTTCGACCGCGATCTCGGGCTTCTTTTCGGCCATCATCCGCGCGGCCTGCGCCTGCACGACGATCCCGGTGACGTGGTGGGCGACGACGTCGTGGAGCTCGCGGGCCAGCGCCATCCGCTCGGCCGTCTGCGCGTCGCTCACCGCCGTCTGCACGGCCTGGGTGCGCTGGGCGTCCCGCGAGCGCAGCATCAGGCCGACGGCGATCGAGATGCCCAGCATCAGCGCCGCGGCGAACGCCAGCAGCGTCAGGGTTTCCGGGTCGGTCTGCAGGCCCCGGGACCGGTAGGAGTTGAGGATCGCGGCGAGCGCCACCACGCTCGACAGCACGGCGATCCGCGGCCAGGACCGGCTCAGCCCCTGGGCGCGGGTCAGGTTCACCACCACGCCCATGCCGGCGATCACCTGCACGGCCGGCACCCCGCCGGGCATCTGGTAGTCGTAGGTCCGCAGGTTCAGGAACGGCGTGACGACCGCGGAGACGAGCATGATCCCGGCGAGGCCGAGCAGCGCGTCGGCGGGCCGTCGCGGCGAGAGCACCGCGATGACGGCCGCGACCAGCGAACAGAACAGGATCGGGAACCCGCGGGCGTTGCTCGAATACGTGTAGCCGAACTCGAACAGCAGCGCGAACGCCAGCAGCCCCATCAGCGGCCACTGCCCCATCGCCAGCTCGTTGACCCGGTTCAGCCGCCGCACCCGCGGATCGGCCTGCGGCCGGCGGTCCCGGGTCGCGATGGCCGGCACCAGGGCCCCGACGAGCAGCAGCAGGCCGAACAGCAGCGCCTGGGTGCCCGTGCCGCTGTCGATGTCGCCGACCCCGGCGTACCGGCCGAAGACGGCGATGAGCCCCGCGACGACCAGGAAGCCGACCACGCAGAACGCCACGCCCGCCCGGGCCCGGCGGGCCACGTAGTAGACCATCAGCACCCCGGCCACGACCTCGGTGATCGTCACCTTCGGCAGCACGCTGGAGTACGGCGGGATGTGGAACGCGTGCAGGAAGAGGGTGGAGAAGATCAGCACCCCGCCACCGGCCACCCCCGCGACGGCGGCCCGCTTCTGGGCCCAGACGCCGCACGCCGCCATCGCGAAGATGCCCGGCAGCAGGCCGAAGTCGACGAAGCGCGGGCCGTGCTCGTCGAGCGCCGCCTGCGTCGTGAAGACGACGTCGAACAGCAGCGCGGCGTACAGCACGGCGGAGGGCACGCCGATGCGCCGCACCAGGGCGGCGGCGCGGGTGTACAGCGTTTTCGGCAGGGGCGCGGCGGGCACAACGTGACGTTACGTGATTCCCCGGTGCCCGCACCTTGGCCGAGTGGCCCGCCCTCCCTCGGCCGATCGGCCGAGGTGGCCCGGGCAGTCACTGGCCGTCTGCCCGAAGTGGACACCCCGTGGTTTCGGCGAGGCTCGTCGGCATCAAGATCCGACCGACAGGGAGAAACCTCGTGGACCCGAACACTCCACACGCGACGAACGGCCCGGTGCTCTCCGGCCGCGGGCTGGTGAAGCGCTACGGCAACCAGCACGCCCTGGCCGGCATCGACATCGACATCCAGCCGCGGGACGCCGTCGCCATCGTCGGGCCGTCCGGCTCGGGCAAGACGTCGCTGCTGCACGTCCTGGCCGGCATCCTCCGGGCCGACGACGGGCAGATCTTCCTGGCCGGGCAGCGGATCGACCACCTCGGCGAGAAGAAGCGCAGCGAACTGCGCCGCACCGAGTTCGGGTTCGTCTTCCAGTCGGGGATGCTGGTGGCCGAGCTGTCGGCCGAAGAGAACGTCGCGCTGCCGTCGCTGCTGGCCGGGCTCGGGCGCAAGGAGGCCATCGACGCCGGCCGCGTCTGGCTGTCCCGGCTCGGCCTGGCCGGCAAGGAGCGCCGCCGTCCCGGCGAGCTGTCCGGCGGCGAGGCCCAGCGCGTCGCGATCGCCCGGGCGCTGACCCACCGGCCGAAGGTCATCTTCGCCGACGAGCCGACCGGCGCGCTCGACACGCGCACCGGCCGCGACACGATGGACGCCCTGCTCGGCGCCGCCCACGAGACCGGGGCCGCGGTGATCGTGGTGACCCACGACCGCGAGCTGGCCGAGTCGATGCCCAAGACCGTCGCCATCCGGGACGGCCTGATCGCGGCGAGGCTGGCCGCGTGAACTCCCTCCAGATCGCCCTGCGGGTGCTGAAGGTCGACCGGCGGACCCGGACGTCGGCGATCCTCACCGCGATCGGGGTGGCCGTCGCGACCGGGCTGGTGCTGCTGCTGGCGACGCTGCCGTTCGCCACGCAGAACCGCGAACAGCGCGCCCTCTGGCAGGGCGAGCAGTTCTACAGCCACGGCTCCGACGGCCCGGTCAACCTGCTCTTCAACGCGTCGAAGGACTACTTCGACGGCAAGCAGATCGTCCGCGTCGACGTCGCGCTGGCGCCCGGCGCGACGGCCGGGTCGGTCAAGCTGCCGCCGGGCGTGCCGCAGCTGCCCGGCCCCGGCGAGACCGTCGTGTCCCCCGCGCTCGGCCGGCTCCTGCAGGCCAACCCGGCCGCCCAGCTCGGCGACCGGTTCGGCAAGCCCGTCGGCTCGCTCGGCGAAGACGGCCTCCGGTTCCCGGAGCAGCTGGTCGCGCTGACCGGGCACGCGCCGGACGCGATGCCGGAGAACGTGTCCCAGGTGGCGGGGTTCCCGAGCGGGAAGGCGAGCCCGGACGCGCTGCTCATGCTGCTGTCCTGGGTCGGGATCATCGTGCTGCTGGTGCCGAGCCTGGTGCTGGTCGCGTCGTCGGCGCGGCTGACCGCGGCCCGGCGGGAACGGCGGCTGGCCGCGATCCGGCTGGCCGGGGCGACGCCGGGGCAGGTCACGAACATGGTGGCCGCCGAGACGACGTTGTCCGCGGGCATCGGCGCGCTGTTCGGGCTGCTGATCAGCCCGGCGCTGCACGGCCTCGCGTCGTTCGTGCCGTGGGCCGGCGGCACCTGGCTGGCGTCCGACTTCGCGCTGCCGGTCGGCCTGACGGTGTTCATCGTCCTGGCCATCCCGGTGCTCGTGGTGCTCGCCGGCGTCCTCGGCCTGCGCCGGGTGCTGAAGAACCCGCTGTTCGCCACCGGGGGGCACACGAAGAAGCCGCTGCACTGGTGGCGGCTGCTGGCCCTGCCCGCGGCCGGGGCGTTCTTCCTCATCGCCGTGACGACGGTGCAGGAGACCGGCGGTATCGGGCTGGTCATGGCGGGCCTGTTCTTCCTGGTCGGCTCGGCCGCGATCGTCGGGCCGTGGGTGACGTCGGCGGTCGGCGGCACGTTCGTCCGGATCTGGCGGCGCCCGTCCGCGCTGCTCGCCGGCCGCCGCCTGCGTGACGACCCGAAGGGTGCCTACCGGGCCTCCGCCGGGATCGTGCTGGCGGTGTTCGCCGGGTCGATGGCGCTGACGCTGCTGCCGACGTTCGAATCGATGGCCGGCGGCGGGCGGTCCTACGCCGACTCCGTGCTTTACGTCGACACCGACGGCCGGCACGCGGGCACGATCGTCGACCAGGCCAACGCCGCCCTGCGGAAGTACGGCCAGAACGAGCAGGCGGTCGCGGTCGGCGAGGTCTACCTCGTCAAGGGCCAGGCCCCCAACCGGTACGGCCACCGCGCGCTGGTGATGACCTGCGCCGACGCCGTCAAGCTGACCCGCTACGGGCTCACCCCGGAGAACTGCGCGGGCGGCCCGGCCGTGTTCGGCGACTCGGCGATCGACCTGGCCCAGTACAAGTTCGCCACGAACTGGGAGGGGACGGCGGTGGCCGCGAAGTCGGGGACGCGGGTGGAAGCCGTGCACCCCCGGGACGCGGACCTGTCGGACACGCTGATCGTCGACCCGGCCGCGCTGCCGGACGGTCTCGAGCTGACCGACTACACCGTCGTCGCGCCGACCACCGACGCGAACCGCGAGACCGTCCGGACGGCCTTGGCCGGCCCGGCGGCGGGCGCGGAGATCGGCAGCCGCGACCAGTACCTGTACAACCAGCAGACCGAGCTCGGCGACCTGCGCCGGGTCACCGTGATCGGGCTGATCGCGGCGGGCGTCCTGGCCGGCTGCAGCGCCGCGGTCGCGACCGCGGGCTCGGTGATGGACCGCCGCCGCACGTTCGGCGCGCTGATGGCCGCGGGCACGCCGGTGCGGGTGCTGGCCAGGGCGTTGCGGATGGAGGCTGCGCTGCCGGCGCTGGTCGCCACGATCGGCGCGGGAATCGTCGGGGTACTCGTCGGCGTTGGGCTCTACAGCATGGTCGACGCGCGCGGCATCGTGCTCAGCCCGTGGCTGCTGGCGCCGGTCGTGCTCGGGGTCGGGGTGGCCCTGCTCGGCGCGTCGGTCTGCACACCGGCGCTGAAGCGGGTCCAGGCCGAGCCGCTGGCCGACGAATAAGGCGTTCGCCCCTCTGTCGGGGGAGGGGCGGATACCGGGGGTAGTGAGCTGAAGGGGACTTTCTCCGCAGGGGATCCGGGGAGAGTCCCCTTCAGCGCTTCTCGAAGATCAGGTCGTGCGAGACGCGGCCTTCGACGTCGGCGCGCTGCTCGAACTTCGTCACCGGCCGCCACTCCGGCCGTGGCGCCCAGCCGTCGTAGCGGTTCCGCAGCGCGGGTTCGGCGGAGCAGACCTCGAGCATCTGCTCGGCGTAGTTCTCCCAGTCGGTCGCCATGTGGAAGGTGCCGCCCGGCGCGAGCCGCGACGCCACGAGCGCGGCGAACGACGGCTGCACGATCCGCCGTTTGTGGTGCTTCTTCTTCGGCCACGGGTCGGGGAAGAACAGCCGCACGCCGTGCAGCGTCCCCGGCTCGACGTGCTCGGTCAGCAGCACGACGGCGTCGCCGTGCAGCAGCCGCAGGTTCTCGACGCCCAGCTTTTCGGCGCGCAGCATCAGCTGGCCGAGGCCCGGGTCGTAGACCTCGGCCGCGACGTAGTTGAGCTCCGGCGCCGCGGCGGCCAGCCGGGAGGTCGTCTCGCCCATGCCGGAGCCGATCTCCAGCAGCACCGGCGCCTCGCGGCCGAACCACGCGGTGAAGTCGAGCGGCCCTTCGGGCAGCTCGCTCACCGTGCGGCCCAGCCGCGGCCAGTGGTCGTCCCACGCCCGCTGCTGCCCGACGGTCATCCGGCCACCGCGCTTGACGTAACTGACCACGCTGCGCAGTCGACGTCCGTCCTGTTTCTCCACGCAGGGAGGTTAACGAACGGCCTCGATCACCCCGAGACGCGACCGGAGTCCGGCGAGTCCGGCGATCGGGATCGGGTCCGGCGTCGGCCCGGTGTGCGCGGGCAGGACGTCGATCCAGCCCTCGTGCCGGTCGGTGTTCATCACCGTCGTGGGAATCGCGTGTCCGGATTTGCCGCGTTCGGACGGCATGAACTCCCAGTAGCCGGATTCACCGTCCGCGGCCCACGGGACGAATTCCCACCCCGGGCGCCTGCCGAGCAGTTGCGCGATCCGGTCCTCGACGCGGAAACCCTGTTCCCGCGAATCGAGCTTGCCGTCCGCGATCGCGCGCAGCCACCACGGCGCGGGGATCGGGCCCGCCATCCCGGCCGAAGCGCGGAACAGGGCCAGGACGCTGTCTTCGGGTGCGCGGTGCACCCACGCGCGGCGGAGTTCCGCCGGCGTCGCCGCCGTCATGGCGGCCTGCGGGAGTTCGATCGCCCGCGACCATTCGAGGTCCAGCATGGGTTCGAGCCGGGGAGCGTCGTCTTCGACGCGGGCTCGGGGAATCGTGCCGCCCAATTCTTGCCCGGTGTCCACCGTCAAGATTCACCTCCAGGGGGAGTTCAGACGGGTCCGGTGCTCTCACTTATGAATCTTGCCTGGTCGTAGCAGTATGTCCGGTGCCTGTGAGAGAAGCCACAGGTGTTTCACCTTTTGTTAACAAGGTTTTTTGCGGTATTGAGACCGCGGTCACGCTCAGGCGTCGCGTCGTGCCGTCACGAGTACACCGGCCACGAACAGGGCAACGGTGATCGCCGCGAAGTAACCGAGGTACCCCCAGGGCCCGAGCGGCGCGGGCGCCAGCCCCAGCGGCCCGGCGGCGAACCCGCCCGCCCCGACGAACTCGTCGGCGGCGTGGAACGGCATCCACTGGTAGATGTGCTTGCCGATGCCCGGGATGAAGACGAGCACGCCTTCGAGCACCTGCGTCCACACGAGGACCACCGTCAGCCCGAAGGCGACACTGCGCAGCAGGAGCGCGACGCCGACGCCGGCCACCGCCGTGAAGAGGAAGACGAGGCTCTGGCCGAGCACCGAGCGCCAGGCGGCGCCCGACTGCAGCGCGAGGTCGGCGTCCGGCTGCACCAGCGCCGCCAGCCCCCAGGAACCGAAGCCGACGACCAGCCCGAGCACGGCGCCCAGCGCGCCGACGACCAGCACCTTGGCCACCAGCGCGGGCACCCGGCCCGGCACCGCCTGGAACGTCAGCCGCATGGTGCCCCAGTTGAACTCCGACGCCGTCGCGAGCACCGCGAGCACGAGCAGCACGGTCCGGCCGTTGCCGCTCGCGAGCTGGGTGTTGCCGACCGTCGGCGGGATCTCCGGCCCGGCCAGCGCGAAGAACAGCGCGGTGAAGGCGAGCGGCGCGATGATCGCGATGGCCAGGCACCACCACGGCGCCCGGGTGCTGAAGAGCTTGATGCGCTCGGCGCGCAGGAGGTTGGTGATCATCGGGCGGCCTCCGAAGACGGCACAGACGGCGCGGACGGCACCGCGAATTCGACGGCGTCGCGGGTCAGGTCGAGGTAGGCCTGCTCGAGCGAGCCGGTGATCGGGCTCAGCTCGTGCAGCGTCGCGCCGGCGTCGAAGGCGAGCTGCCCGATCCGGTCACTGTCCATTCCGGACACGACGAAGGCGCCGTCGGCTTCGGTGAACTCGGCCTGCCCGGTGAGCGCCGCGCGCAGCTGGTCCGCGTGCGGGGTGCGGACGCGGACGCCGTGTTCACTCGTCTGCGCGATGAACTCGTCCATGGTGCCCTGGTAGATCAGCCGGCCGCGGCCGATCACCACGAGGTCCTGCGCGGTCTGCGCCATCTCGGGCAGCAGGTGGCTGGACACGAACACGGTCCGGCCTTCGGCGGCCAGCGCGTGCAGCAGCTGCCGGATCCACGCCATGCCCTCGGGGTCGAGGCCGTTCACCGGCTCGTCGAACAGCAGCACGCGCGGGTCGCCGAGCATGGCGGCGGCGATCCCGAGCCGCTGCTGCATGCCGAGCGAGTACTGCAGGACACGGGTCTTGCCGACGCTCGTCAGGCCGACCAGCGCCAGCACCTCTTCGACGCGCTTGTCCGGGATGCCGTTGGTGGCGGCCAGCCAGCGCAGGTGGTCGCGCCCGCTGCGGCCGGGGTGGCGCCAGGTGGCGTCCAGCATCGCGCCGACCGTCCTCAGTGGATCCGTCAGCTCGCGGTACGGGACGCCGTCGACGAGCACCCGGCCCGCGTCCGGGGTGTCGAGGCCGAGGATCAGCCGCATGGTCGTCGACTTGCCGGCGCCGTTCGGGCCGAGGAAGCCGGTGACGCGCCCCGACCGGGCGGTGAACGTCAGTTCGTCGACCGCGGTGGTCGCGCCGTACCGCTTGGTCAGTGCTGTCGCTTCGATCATGGGCTCCCCGTCCGTCGAGGCGAGCCTACTGCGAAACACCGGATCCGGGTCGCCCCCCGACAGCGCGACCCGGATCCGGTGTTCTCCCCTTTTCCCCTGTTACCCCCTACGCGTCCCGCTTCTTCGCGACCCCGAGCGCGACGAGCAGGACCACGAGCGCGATGCCGGCGAAGTACGCCAGCGCCCAGCCGGGGCTCAGCGGCGAGTCCGACGGCGGCGGGCCGTCGACCACCGCGGAGCCGCGGAGGAACTTGTTGGCCACGTTGAACGGCATCCACTCGTGGATGTGGTTGCCGATCTTCGGGATCAGCTGCACGAGCTCCTCGACGGCCAAGTAGTAGATCAGCAGCAGGGCGATCGCCCCGGCGCTGTGCCGGATCAGGATGCCGAGCGCCACCGCGAGCACGGCGCTGAGCGCGAACACCGGCCCGAGCCCGGCCACGTTCATCCAGTCCTGCGCGGTGTGCAGGCCGAGGCCGTCGTTCGGCCGCATCAGCATGCCGAGGCCGAGGGCGCCGAACGCGGCGAGCTCGCCGATGACCAGCGCGACCAGCGCGACCACGATCGCCTTGGCGACCAGCGCCGGCGAGCGGTGCGGCACGGCCTGGAACGTCGTGCGGATGGTGTTGAAGCGGTATTCGGTGGTCACCGCGAGCGCGGCGAGCACCATGACGACGGCGATGCCGAACTGAGAGCCGCCGAACTGGGTGGCCGGCAGCGTGAGCTGGGCGTCGGACGGCGTCGCGCCGGCGATGATGGCCGCGAAGCCGATGGTCAGGGCCAGGGTGATGAGCGCGCACCACCACGGCGAGCGGGTCGAGAACAGCTTGATGCGTTCCACGGCGAGCAGGTTCATGGTCTTGGTTTCCCCGGTTACTTGGCGGACTCGAGCACGTGCTGCGCCTCGGCGTCGAGGCCGGTGTGGTACTCGACGGAGTCGCCGGTGATCTGCATGAAGGCCTGTTCGAGCGAGCCGGTCTGCGGGCTCAGCTCGTGCAGCACGATCCGGTTGGCGGCGGCGATCTCGCCGATCTTGTCGCTGTCCATCCCGGACACCACGAGCGCGTTGGCCTCCTCGACGACCCCGGCGCTGGCGCGCTGCAGGGCGTCGCGGAGCTCGGCCAGCTGCGGAGAACGCACCTTCACCGTGTTCTCGGCCGCGCGGGCGACGAAGTCTTCGGTGGACGACTGCGAAATCAGCTGTCCCCGGCCGATCACCACGAGGTTGCTCGCGGTCAGCGCCATCTCCGAAAGCAGGTGGCTGGAGACGAACACCGTGCGGCCTTCCTCGGCCAGCCGGTGCATGAACTTCCGGATCCAGAGGATGCCCTCCGGGTCGAGGCCGTTCACCGGCTCGTCGAACAGCAGCACCTCGGGGTCGCCGAGCAGGGCGGCCGCGATGCCGAGGCGCTGCGACATGCCGAGCGAGAACCCGCCGGCGCGCTTGTTCGCGACGCTCGTCAGGCCGACCGTCTCGAGGACTTCGTCGACGCGGGTGGCCGGGATGCGGTTGGACTTCGCCATCCACAGCAGGTGGGCGCGCGCCGAGCGGTTCGGGTGCACCCACTTCGCGTCGAGCAGCGCGCCGACGGTGCGCAGCGGCTCCTTGAGGTCGTGGTACTTCTTGCCCCCGATGGTGACCTGGCCGCCCGTCGGGTTGTCCAGGCCGAGGATCATCCGCATGGTGGTGGACTTGCCCGCCCCGTTCGGACCGAGGAAGCCGGTGACCTGCCCCGCGGCCACGGAGAACGACAGGTTGTTCACCGCCAGCGTTTTTCCGTACCGTTTGGTGAGGCCCGTTGCCTCGATCATGACTGCTCCTCTTCCGCCCCTCGCTTACGACGCGTTCATCGTCGCGGGTCGGGGAGGGTTTGCGCGTCACCCTGGAGGCCGAACCACTCCCCCTACCTGAGTAGTACCTTGCTGGCTCTTCGGCCGATGCGCGATCCGTGATGACCCTGAGTCGACCCTGACTTCGACGTCATTAATGAACTGTGGTTCAATAACTGGGTGGCCCGGCCGAGGAGCATCACCGACGAGCGGCTGCTGGGTGCGGCGGAGACCGTGATCGGCCGCTGCGGCCCCGGTTTCACGCTGGCGCAGGTGGCGGCCGAGGCCGGGGTCTCGGTCGGCACGGTCGCGCAGCGGTTCGGCTCCAAGAGCGGCCTGCTGCAGGAGATGAGCCGGCGGGCCACGCGGCGGGCGGTCGAGCAGATGCGGGAGTGCGCCGAGCGGGCGGACGACCCGGTCGACGGCCTGCGCGCCGCGGCGGTGGCGGTCTACGCGGTCCTCGGTGACGCCGAAGAAGCGGCGAACCACCTGGGCCAGCTCGGCGTGGACATCGGCGACCCGGTGCTGCGGTCGCTGCTGGGCGAGCACTTCACGGCGGTCGAGGACGAACTGCGGCGGCTGGTGCGGGCGGCGGCTCCTTCGCTGCCGCACGCGCCGAGCGTGCCGCGCGCGGCCCGTGCGGTGCTCGGCGTGATCAACGGGGTGTCGATCGACTGGTCGATCCGGCCGCACGGGCGGCTGGCCGACCGGCTGGCGGAGGACGTCGACGCGGTGCTGTCCGCGTGGCGGGGACGGGAGGAAGCATGAGCTTGACGGGCAAGGTCGCGGTGGTCACCGGGGCGACCCGGGGCTGCGGCCGGGCGATCGCGGTGGAGCTGGGCCGCGCGGGCGCGACGGTGTACGTCACCGGCCGCACCACGCGCGAAACGGCGTCACCGATGAAGCGCCCGGAGACGATCGAAGAGACGGGCGAGCTGGTCGAGGCCGCGGGCGGGAAGGCGGTCGTGGTCCGCTGCGACTTCACCTCGCAGTCCGATGTGGACGCGCTGAAGGCCCGCATCGAGTCCGAAGTGGACGGGATCGACATCCTGGTCGACGACGTCTGGGGCGGCGACATGTACTTCCACTTCGACGCGCCCTACTGGGAGACGCCCCTCGACGACGCGCTCAAGCTGACGCACAACGCGTTGGACACCCACCTCATCGCGTTGCACAAGCTCCTGCCGCTGGTGATCACCCGCCGCGGTCTGGTGCTGGAGGTGACCGACGGCGACAACGACGACTACGTCGGCGCCGGCTTCCCCTACTACCTGGCCAAGTGCGGCATCCGCGCGCTCGGCCGCGCCCTCGGCGCGGAGCTGAAGGAGTACGACTGCGTCGGCTTCGCGGTGACGCCGGGCTTCCTGCGCTCGGAGTCGATGCTGGACATCTTCGAGGTCACCGAGGACAACTGGCGTGACGCGGTCGGCAAGATCGCGCCGGTCGACTTCAAGATCTCCGAGACGCCGTACCTGCTGGCCCGCGGTGTCGCGGCCCTGGCGCAGGACCCGGACGTCGCCCGCTTCGCCGGCCAGACGGTGGCCTCCTGGACGCTGATGAAGGAGTACGGCTACACGGACGTCGACGGCGACCGGCCGGACTTCGGCCGCTGGCTCACCGAAGTCCGCCACGCGGGCAAGGACCCGGCGACCACCCCGCCGGACGACTTCCGCTAGCCGAGGCCGGGGCGCGCGAGACCGGTTTCGTAGGCCAGCACCACGGCCTGCACCCGGTCCCGCAGCTCCAGCTTCGCCAGGATCCGCCCGACGTGCGTCTTCACCGTCGCCTCGGACAGGAACAGCGCCTCGGCGATCTCCAGGTTCGACATGCCCTTGGCGATCAGCACGAGCACCTCGCGCTCGCGGTCGGTGAGCACGTCCAGCTCGGTGGTGTCCCGCATCGGCGCGCCGCCGGTGCCGACGAAGCGGTCCAGGAGACGCCGGGTCACCGACGGCGACACCACCGCGTCGCCCGAAGCGACCGCGCGCAACGCCGAGACCAGGTGGCCGGGCTGGGTGTCCTTGAGCAGGAAGCCGCTCGCCCCGCCCTGCAGCGCCGCGTAGACGTACTCGTCGAGGTCGAACGTCGTCATCACCAGCACGCGTGCGGTGCCCGCGGCGACGATCCGCTTCGTCGCCTCGACGCCGTCCAGCACCGGCATCCGGACGTCCATCAGCACGACGTCGGGACGCAGCTTTTCGGCCAGCTCGATGGCCTGCGCGCCGTCGCCCGCCTCGCCGACGACGTCGATGTCCTCCTGGGCGCCCAGCACCATCCGGAACCCGACGCGCATCAGTTCCTGGTCGTCGACGACCACCACCCGGATCACTTGTCCAACCTAACCGGCAGGGCCGCACGGACCTGCCACCCTCCACCCGGAGCGGGGCCCACGTCGAGCGTCCCGCCGTACACGTGCGCGCGTTCGCGCATGCCGATCAGGCCGTTGCCGCCCGGCAGCCGCCGGTCGCCCCGCCCGGCCGGGACGAGCTGGGCGGCGCCCGCGCCGTCGTCGGACACCAGCACCTCGACCAGGTCGCCGGTGCGGTGCACCCGCACCGAAGCCGTCGCGCCGCGGCCGGCGTGCTTGAGCGTGTTGGTCAGCGACTCCTGCACGATCCGGTAGACGCCCAGCGAGACCCCGGCCGGCAGGTCGCCGAGCTCGCCGAGCTCCAGGTCCACCGGCACGCCGGCGGTGCGCATCCGGTCGGCCAGCTCGGCGAGGGCGTGCGCGTCCGGCTGCGGCACCCGGGGCTCGCCGTCCGCGTCGTCGCTGCGGAGCACGTCCAGCAGACGCCGCAGCTCGCCGAGCGCGCCGCGGCCGGTCTCGGAAATCGTTTGCAGAGCCCGCTGAGCGAGCTCGGGGTTGCTCTGGATCGCGTAGGACGCGCCGTCGGCCTGCACGACCATGACGCTCACCGCGTGCGCGACGACGTCGTGCAGCTCGCGGGCGATCCGCCCGCGCTCCTCGGCCACCGCGATCCGGGTGGCCTGGTCCCGTTCGGTCTCGAGCAGGTGCAACCGGGCCTCCACTTCGACGTCGTAGGCGCGCCGGGCCCCGACGAACTCGCCGAGGGTCCAGCACAGGGCGATCCCGAACGCCAGGAACAACGCCGAGATGACGAGCTCGTCCGAAGGGCCGAGCGCGAGCATCAGGGCCGAGCCGGCGACGACCGCGCCGACGTACACCAGCCCCGGCCGCCGCCCCGCGTAGACGACGACCGAGTAGATGCTCATGGCCAGCCCCGCGATGCCGGCGATGCCCAGCTCCAGCGTCGCGTGCACGATGCTGATCACCAGCACGACGTAGGCCGACCACAGCGGCGACTTCCGCCGGAACACCAGCGGCGTGACCATCGCGACGTTCACCGGCAGCGCGATGTACCAGGGCGGCAGTTCGGCGAAGTCGGACAGACCGTCGGCGGCGAACAGCAGGAGGTCGAACAGGCCGAGCAGGACGGCGAGCACCGAGTCGCCCGCCATGGGGTGGGCACGCATCCAGAGGCTCAGCCGTCGCACCACACAACCCTAGGTCGCGGCGCGGAAACCGCGCGTCGGCCGGCGGTACCACCTTCGGTGCGACCTGGGGATGACCCGCATGGCACGATTCACGGGTCGCCGAACGACGGGGAGGACTGGGGGCCGTGACGTCACCGGAGCAGGGCCGGCTCGCGGGCCCGCTGTCGATGTCGGTGGCCAACCTGTGTCACCGCCTGCAGCCGCAGGTCTCCGCGCGCACCGCCGCCGGGTTCGCCGAGGTGCTGCGCCGGCTCGGGGCGCCGCTGCAGGTGGCCGTCGCCGGCCGGATCAAGTCGGGCAAGTCGACGCTGGTCAACGCGCTGATCGGGCGCCGGGTCGCGCCGACCGACATCGGCGAGTGCACCCGGCTGGTCACCCGGTTCCAGTACGGCACGGTGGACCGCGTCGAGATCGTCTTCACCGACGGCCGCAAGCAGGTGCTCCCGTTCGCCGCCGACGGCATGATCCCCGCCGAGCTGGGCGTCGACATCGAGCAGGTGTCGCACATCGAGGCGTACCTGACCAACGCCGTCCTCCAGGGCATGACGGTGATCGACACCCCCGGCCTCGGTTCGCTCGACGCCGCTTCGGTGTCCCGCACCGAGCAGCTGCTGGGCGCGGCGAAGCACCGCAAGGAAGAGGACGACGAAGAGGGCTCGGACGAGCTCGACGACACCTCGCGCAACGCCGTCGCCGGCGCGGAAGCCGTGCTGTACGTCGTCACCCAGGGCGTCCGCGCGGACGACCAGCAGGCCCTCGCCGCCTTCACCGCGGCCACGGCGAGCCGCGAGGCGGGCCCGGTCAACGCGATCGCCGTCCTCAACAAGGCCGACACCATCGCGCCCGAGTCGGTCGACGGGTCCGGTGGCGACGTCTGGAAAGCCGCGACGCTGCTCGCCGAGAAGCAGGCATCGACGCTTAAGCCGCGCGTCGCCGACGTGCTGCCGGTGATCGGGCTGATCGCCGAGTCCGCCGAGTCCGGCGGCTTCACCTCCGCCGACGCCGAGGCCCTGCGGCAGCTCGCCGAGCTCGACGACGACGTCCTGCAGACCATGCTGATCTCGGCCGACATCTTCACCAGCTGGGAGTGCGACGTCCCGGCGGGCACCCGGCTGCGGCTGCTGGAGAAGCTCGACCTGTTCGGCATCTCGCACGCCGTCGAGGCCATCCGCAAGGAACCGGAGATCACGGCGGGCGCGCTGCGGCGCGCGCTGCTCGACGCGTCCGGTCTCGAAGCCGTCCGGCAGCGGCTGTCGATCGTGTTCGCCGCCCGCGCCGACGGCATCAAGGCGGCCGCGGCCCTGGCCTCGGTGACCGCGCTCGCGCACGCCTCGGCCGACCCGGCCGAACGCCAGCGCGTCCACGACGCCATCGAGGTGCTCCTCGCCAAGCCCGAGGCCCACCAGCTGCGGCTGCTCGAAGCGCTGACGCTGGTCGCGTCCGGCGCGGTCGACATGCCGGAGGACCTGTCCGAAGAGGTGCTGCGGGTCGGCAGCAACGCCGACATCGGCGCCCAGCTCGGCAAGCCCGGCGCCCCGCGCCAGGAGCTGGCCGCGCACGCGCTCGAACGCGCGGGCTGGTGGCGGTCCTTCGCCTCCTTCGGGGCGACGCCGGCGCAGAGCCGCGTCGCGCACGTCGTGCACCGGGCGTACTTCTTGATCTGGCAACAGGTCCGCGAAGCCTGAGGTTGTTTCGGCTTGCCGACTCTCCCTGGTAGACGCGTTTTTCCGCGTACTGTTGAAGCGTGCGCCTAGAAAACACGACATCCTGGCGAGCCGGCTGGAGCAGCGAGACCGAGGTCGACGTCGCGCTGTACATCCGGGACGCCCTGGCGCTGTCCGTTTCCGAGGAGCAGGTGCTGCCGCCGGTGGAGCCGCAGGTGCCGGTGCACATCCCGGCCGGGATCGACCGCGCGGCCGTCCAGGCGCACTGGGCCGGCTGGTGGGTCGACCTGCTCGCCTTCCTGCGCAACCGCGAGGACCCGGACCCGCGCAGCCCGCGCATCCGTTACGGCAGGCCCGCACTCGCCCCCGGCTCGGCGATCCGCCAGGCGGTCGACTTCTTCGGTCCGGCCGCGGCCCGCCACTTCGCCAACGCCCGCGGCCCCGCCCTGCGTGGGACGCACGAGCCGGCGGGCAGCACCCCGTGGGCCCCCGGCTTCTACCGCCGCCAGATCGTGGCCGGCGAGCGGCTCGGCCAGCTCGTGCGCGAGGCCGAGGTCCGCCTGGGCCGCCGCGCCTACCCCTTCCGCCTCAACGTCATCGAGATCTCGGTCGCCGGTTCGATCTGGCTGCGCACGGCCGAGAACCAGCTGCTCGTGTCGTCCCGCCTCGCCGAGAACGGACCGGGCCTCGAAGCGGTCCTCCGCGAGGTCATCGACCAGCTCGTCTGACCCCGTGTCGCCCCTCCAATCACGCGAGTTACGCGCTCAATCACGCGAGATCCGCCTCCGAGCACGCGAGATCCGCCCCGGGTCTCCATAAACCGAGCACGCGGTCTAATAATGGACCGCATGGAGACGACCGTCGACGAGCCGTCGTGGCTGCGCACCGGGTCCTGGGTCGGCTGCCCGCTCATCGGGGGTGCGCTCGGCGTGGGCGTCTGGGCCATCGCCGCGTGGGTCAGCGACTTGCCCGCCTTCCCCTTCCAGGGCGTGTTCAAGGTGCTCACGAAGCTGCCGCAGCCGTGGGCGACGCTCGCCGCGGTCGCCGGCGGGCTCGTGCTCGGCCTGGTGTTCGCCGCGATCTGGGCGCACGAGCGCCTCGTCGTCACGGTGTCGCCGACCCGGGTCACCCTGGTCCGCGGCGACAAGACGCGCCGCATCGAGGCCGACCTCGAAGCCGTCTACCTCGACGGCAAGGAACTCGTCCTGCGCACGACCGACGGCCGGGAGATCGCCCGCGAGAAGACCGACCTCACCGGCCGCGAGCTGGCGCCGGCCTTCGCCGAGCACGGCTACCCCTGGCAGGACGAGCCGGTCGAGCGATGAGGACGGTCGACCCGGCCAAGCACGCGGCCAAGCGCGCGTCGATCGTCGATGCGGCGGCCGGCTGCTTCGCCGAGAAGGGCTTCGAGCGGACGACGACCGCGGACATCTGCCGGGCCGCGGGCATCAGCTCCGGCAGTCTCTTCCACTACTTCCCCAGCAAGCGCGCGGTGTTCACGGCGATCTTCACCGACGACGCCGCCGAGACGGCCGACCGCCTCGAAGCCGCCGCGAAGACGGACGATCCGCTGGCCGCGCTGCTCGACGTCGTCACCGAGCTGGCGGGCCAGGTCGCGCACCCCGCGGTCGTCCGGCTCGTGCTGGAAGCCGCCGCCCAGGCCGCTCGCGACGACGAGTTCGCCGAGCTGATCCAGCGCAACGACCGGGCGGTGCGGGACGGCCTGGCCGTCCTGGTCGCCCGCGCCGGCGCGGCCGGGCAGATCGACCCCGGCGTCGCCCCGCGCGCGGTCGCCGGCTGGCTGGCCGGCCTGATCGACGCGATGATTTCGCGGGCCAGCATCGACCCCGACCTCGATCTGGCCGCCGAGCAGGCGATCCTCCGGACGATCCTGATCCGGTTCCTTCGCCCGGTTTCGCCCCCGGAGGGCAGCTGAGTCGGCCAGAATGTCGGCATGGCGTGGTTTCGCAAGGAGGGAACCGACGGCGGTGCGGCCGCGTCGGACACCGATGTGCACCCCTTGCAGCAGGTGAGTGATCTCGAACGGGCACTCGCGGACCGCCAGGCGCTGATCCAGATGTGCCTGTACGCCCTGGACCGCGCCCGCAGCGGCGGCGTCGTCGAACGCCTGGAGGAGGGGCTCGCCGCGATCGGCGTCCAGGCCCTGCGGCCCGACGGTGAGCGCTTCGACCCGGCCCGCCACGAAGCCGGCGGCGCGGTCCCGACCGAAGACCCGGCGCTCGACGGCATCGTCGCGGAAACCGAGGTCACCGGCTTCGCCGACCACGACCGGCTGCTGCGCGCCCCCATCGTCACCGTCTACGCGAAGAAGAACCCGTGAGCGCACCGACCGCGCCGAGCCTGCCCGCGCAGGTCGCCGCGACCCGAGACCAGCTGCTGACCGTCGTCCGCGACGCCGATCCCGGCGCCGCCAAGTGGGTCGAGGACATCCGGAAGGCCCGGCCGAAGAAGCCGGCCGTCGTGGTCGTCGGCGAGACGAACCGCGGGAAGAGTTCGCTGGTCAACGCCCTGCTGGCGAGGCCGGGACTGTCCCCGGTGGACGCCGACGTGGCCACCGCGACCTACCTGGTGTTCGACCACGCGGACAACTGGGGCGCGCGGGCCTGCTACCCCGGCCAGCTCGCCCCGGTGCCGATCGACCTCGGTCAGCTGATCCACTGGGTGTCCGCCGCGCACGAGCTGCCGCCGGGGCAGATCCCGCCGCGGTACGTCGAGGTCACCGGGCCGGTGCCGCTGCTCGAACGGCTTTCGCTGGTCGACACCCCGGGGGTCGGCGGGCTCGACTCGATGCACGGCGAGCTGGCCAAGGAAGCCGCGGCCGGGGCCACCGCGCTGCTGTTCGTCGTCGACGCCTCGGCGCCGTTCACCTCGACCGAGCTGCAGTTCCTGCGGGACGTCGGCGAGCGCGTCGAAACCGTCGTGTTCGCGCTGACCAAGGTGGACATGTTCCGCGGCTGGCGCGAGGTCATGGAAGCCGACCGGCAGCTCCTGCGCGAGCACGCGCCCCGCTTCGCCGAGGCGGTGTTCCACCCGGTGTCGGCGCGGATGTTCGAGACCGCGGCGAAGGCGCCCAACGAGCAGATGGCCGCGATGCTGCGGGAGAAGTCCGGCGTCGCGGCGATCCAGACGGCGTTGCAGGAGCTGCTCGTCGGCCGGTCGGCGATGCTCGGCGAGGCGAACACGCTGCGCGCGCTGTCCAGCGCACTGGGCGAGCTCAAGGCGAAGCTGCAGGCCGAGAGCCGCGCGCTGTCGGCGGGCGAGGCCGAGGCCGAACAGCTGCGCGAACGCCGTGACCAGCTGCAGGCCGAACGCCGGAGCTCGACCCGCGGCTGGCAGCTGAAGCTGCGCGGCGAGGTGCAGCGCACCCGCGTCGAGGTCGGGCACGAAAGCAGCCGGCAGATGCGGGACGCGCAGACCCACTTCCGCCAGCTGATCGACGCCGCCAAGCGCGACGAGCTGGCCGCGCTGCCCCAGCAGGTCGACATCGCGCTGCAAACGACGTCGCAGCGCATCTCCATGCTGCTCTCGCAACGGCTGAACCAGGTCACCAACGTCTCGCTGTCGGAGCTGTTCTCGCCCGAAGAGCTCGACGTGATCCGCGCGCAATTCGCCCGGGCGGGCGGCCCGCCGGTGGTGCTGCGCCCGCCGGACAAGAAGCCGCCGACGGCGGAAGACAAGCTGCTCGTCTTCATGGGCATCTCCGGTGGCGTCGGGGCCGGCAAGGTGGCCGCGCTGCCGCTGGCCGGCGTCGCGATCCTCAACCCGGTCGTGCTGCCCGCGACGATCATCATCGGCCTCGGCGCCGGCTGGTGGATGGCCCGCACGCGCAAGCACGCGGCCGACAAGCAGCACATGAAGCAGTGGCTGGTCGAGGCCATCGCGGACGCCCGTTCGACGCTCGACCAGCTCGTCGCCGAGCAGCTCATCGAGGCCGAGCAGCAGCTGTCGATGGCCCTGGACGAGGCACTGGGCCGGCGCATCGACGCCATCGAGGCCGAGCTGAAGGAAGTCGACAAGACGATCAAGATGGGTGCGCAGGAGCGGGCCAAGAAGATCGCCGTCGTGTCGAAGCGGCTCAAGGAGGTCAGCGACGGCCGCGAGCGCGCCGAAGCCTTCCTGACGCGGATCCGGGCGCTGCGGGACAAAACCGCCTGAGCACCGGTCCGGTTGTGGAGCGGAACCGAACGGGCCTACGGTGAGTCATACCCTCAGACAGCAGGTCGGAGCGTGTTACCCGGTTCGAAGGGGGAAGTGCCATGTGGGTCGACGAGAGCGGCGGCAGCGACACCGACGCGAGCAGCCCGGACGCGATGACCGTCCACGTCGACGGCCAGGAGTACCAGGCCGAGGTCAACTACGACGTGAACGAAGACGGGGTGAACGACACCGCGATCATCGAGCACGACGACGGCTCGGCCCAGGCGTTCATCGACACGAACCACGACGGCGAGGCCGACCACTACGCCGTGCTGGACGAGAACGGGAAGGTCGTCGAGCAGGCGGTCTACGACGAGGCCAGCGGCCAGTGGGTCCAGGACGGCGCGGGCGGCGGCCACGACGACTCCGACACCGGCGGCCGGGACGACAGCTCCGGCGGCCACATCCACGCCGACCTGCCGGACGGCGAGGTCGACGCGGGCGTCGCGACCATCGACACCGACCACGACGGCCACAACGACACCGCCATCGTCGAGACGAAGAGCGGCGGCACCATCGCCTTCACCGACAAGGACGGCGACGGCGAAGCGGACATCGCGGTGCAGACCGAGTCCGACGGCACGACCACGACGTTCGAGCACTCCGGCCCCGGCCAGTGGACCGAAGTCTCGAGTGGACTGAGGAACGACGGCGATCCCGCCGCGGACGCGGCCTGGGGCGAGGCCGGCACGCAGACCCTGGAAGGCGTCGCGCGCATCGACTCCGGCACCGGGCAGTGGATTTCGCCGAACTGAAAGTGACCCAGGTCATAGTTTGAAAGCCCGAGGCTGCGGCCTCGGGCTTTCTTCATGTCTTCAATGAAAACGAGCAGGTCACAGGTGTGTCCCGGGCCACCGCAAGATTTTCGGCGAATACACCGATCAAGTGACATCTGAATCGATTCCCTTATCGTTCTTGTGAGAGAACCTACACGTCAGCTCTCGGTTACTTGCCGGTCATGCGGCTACTCTCGGGGAATCCCAAATCGCACACACCGGTTCGCCAGCCGGTGTGCGAAGCCATTCGGTCGCCGGCAATGACGCCCGCACCGGGACAACGTCGTTCCGGTGCGGGCGCATTTGTCGTCGGAAGTCAGGAGTAGAGATGACCGCAGTCGCCATCCCCGGACTGGACACCGCGCCGACGACGCACAGTGGCGTGCTGTCCTTCGTCCGGGAGGTCGCCGAGCTGACCACCCCGGACCGCGTGGTGTGGGTCGACGGGTCTGACGAAGAAGCCGCCCGGATCAACCAGGAGCTGGTCGAGGCGGGCACGTTCGTGCAGCTCAAGTCGAAGCCGAACTCCTTCTGGGCCACTTCCGACCCGAACGACGTCGCCCGCGTCGAAGACCGGACCTTCATCTGCTCCGAGCGTCCCGAGGACGCCGGTCCGACCAACAACTGGATGGACCCGGCCGAGATGAAGGCCACCATGACCGAGCTGTTCCGCGGCTCGATGCGTGGCCGCACGATGTACGTCATCCCGTTCTGCATGGGCCCGCTCGGCGACGAGAATCCCAAGCTGGGTATCGAAATCACCGATTTCGCCTACGTTGTCGCGTCGATGCGCGTGATGACCCGCGCCGGCAAGGCGGCCCTCGAGAAGTTCGTCGCGCCGGACGGCAGTGAGCGCGAATTCGTGCCCGCGCTGCACTCAGTCGGCCACCCGCTCGAACCGGGCGAGAAGGACGTTTCCTGGCCCTGCAACGAAACGAAGTACATTTCGCACTTCCCCGAGGAGCGCGCGATCTGGAGCTACGGCTCGGGGTACGGCGGCAACTCGCTGCTGGGCAAGAAGTGCTACTCGCTGCGCATCGCTTCGGTGATGGCGCGCGACGAGGGCTGGCTCGCCGAGCACATGCTGATCCTCAAGCTGATCTCGCCCGAGGACAAGGTCCACTACGTCGCGGCCGCGTTCCCCAGCGCCTGCGGCAAGACCAACCTCGCCATGCTGCAGCCGACCATCCCGGGCTGGCGCGCCGAGACCCTGGGCGACGACATCGCCTGGATGCGCTTCGGTGAAGACGGCCGCCTGTACGCGGTCAACCCGGAGTTCGGCTTCTTCGGCGTCGCGCCGGGCACCGACTGGCACACCAACCCGAACGCCATGCGCACGATCGAGAAGGGCAACACGGTCTTCACGAACGTCGCCCTGACCGACGACGGCGACATCTGGTGGGAGGGCATGGAGAACAAGCCCCAGCACGCCACTTCGTGGAAGCACCAAGACTGGACGCCGGACTCCGAGGAGAAGGCGGCTCACCCGAACTCGCGCTACTGCACGCCGATGTCGCAGTGCCCGATCCTCGCGCCGGAGTGGGACGACCCGAAGGGCGTGCCGATCTCGGCGATCCTGTTCGGCGGCCGCCGCAAGACCACGGTCCCGCTGGTCAACGAGGCCCGCGACTGGCAGCACGGCGTCTTCATGGGCGCCACCATGTCGTCGGAAACCACCGCTGCCGCCGCCGGCGCGGTCGGCAACGTCCGCCGCGACCCGATGGCGATGCTGCCGTTCCTCGGCTACCACGCCGGTGACTACTTCAAGCACTGGCTGAACCTGGGCAAGAACGCCGACGCGAACAAGCTGCCGAAGATCTTCTACGTCAACTGGTTCCGCCGCGGCGACGACGGCCGGTTCCTGTGGCCGGGCTTCGGCGAGAACTCGCGGATCCTCAAGTGGGTCGTCGAGCGCGTCGAGGGTCGCGGCAACGCGGTCGAGACGCCGGTGGGCTTCGTGCCGCGGGCCGAGGACCTCGACACCGAGGGCCTGACCGAGCCGATCGAGGACATCCAGGCCGCCCTGGACGTCAAGCCCGAGGAATGGCGCGAGGAGCTGCCGCTGATCGAGGAGTGGTTCGAGAAGATCGGCGACAAGGTTCCGACGTCGCTGCGTGACGAGCTCGACGCGCTGGCCCAGCGCCTCAGCTGAGCTCCCTGAGACAGGGGACGCCTCCCGGCCGCATCCGGGAGACGTCCCCTTCTTCCTTTTCCGGGTAACTTCGCGGCCATGAGACCGTTCCGCTTCGGCGTCGCGCTGTACGTGCCCGGCTCACGGGCCGAGTGGGTGGCGAAGTGCCGCCAGGCCGAGGACCTCGGCTACGACGTCGTCGGCGTGGTCGACCACCTCGGCCGGGTCGCGCCGCTCCCGGCCCTGCTCCTCGCCGCCGAGGCCACCGAGCGGATCCGGCTGAACACCTACGTCCTCAACGCGAGCTTCCACAACCCGGTGCTGCTGGCCCGGGACGTCACCGCGCTCGACGAGTTCACCGGCGGCCGGGTGGAGATCGGGATCGGTGCGGGGTACGTCCGCGCGGAGTTCGAAGCCGCCGGCGTCGACTGGGGCACGCCCGGCCGCCGGTTCGAACGGCTCGTCGACGTGGTCACCGAGCTGGAGCGTGCGTTCACCGACCGCCCGCGGCCGCCGCTGCTGCTCGGCGGCCGCGGCGACCGGATGCTGACCTTCGCCGCCGCGCACGCCGACACCATCGCCCTCACCGGCACCGCGCCCGGCGCGGCCGAGGGGCGGCTCGCCCTGGCCGGTGCCGCCGCGCTGGCCGAGCGCGCCGGCTTCGTGAAGCAGGTGCTCGACGGCCGGGACGTCGAGCTGAACCTGATGGTCCACTTCGTCCGGATCACCGATGACCGGCGGGCGGCCCTGGAGGCGGCCCACGAACTCGTGCCGCACCTCGGCGTCCAGGAGCTCGGCGAGCTGGCCACGGTCCTCGCCGGCTCGGCGGAAGCGGCGGCCGAGCAGCTGCTGCGCACCCGCGAGACCCTCGGCGTCAGCTATTTCACGGTGCTCGAAGACGACCTGGGCAGGCTGGGCCCGGTGATCGAAAAGCTCCGGTGAGTACCTTGGTCGGCATGACTGGGGATTTCCGTTTCGGTGTCAACATGGTCGTGCCGGAAGGCCGCGCCGCCTGGGTCGAGAAGTGCCGCAAGGCCGAGGACCTCGGCTTCGACGTCCTGTCGGCGGCCGACCACCTGGGCATGGCGCCGCCGTTCCCGGCGCTCGTGCTGGCCGGCGAGGTCACCTCGCGCGTCAAGCTGAACACCTTCGTGCTCAACGCACCCTTCTACAACCCGGTGCTGCTCGCCCGGGACGTCACGGGCACCGACCAGTTCACCGGCGGGCGCCTGGAGCTCGGGCTCGGCGCGGGGTACGTCAAGGAGGAGTTCGAGGCCGCCGGGATGCCGTTCCCGTCCGCCCGCGAGCGCGTCGACCACCTCGAGCGGACGATCACCGAGCTCAAGCGGCGGTACGCCGACCCCGAGCACCAGCCGGCGCCGGTGCGTCCGGACGGCCCGCCCCTGCTGCTGGGTGGCCGCGGCGACCGGGTGCTGAGCCTGGCCGCGCAGCACGCCGACATCATCGGTTTCACCGGGACCACCAAGACGCCCGACGGCTCGCCCTTGGCCGCGGCCGCGCCCGAGGAGGTCGACGAGCGCGTGGCGTTCGTGCGGGCGAAGCTCGGCGACCGCGCGTCTTCGGTGGAGTTCAACCTGCTCTGCCAGTTCGTGAAGGTCACGAACGACCGCGCGGCCGGCCTGGCCGAGCTGGAGCAGCTGGTGGGCGGCCGCCTGAGCGCCACCGAGATCGGCGAGCTGCCGGTCGCCCTCGTCGGCACGCCCGCGCAGATCGCCGACCAGCTCCGCGGGCACCGCGAGCGGTTCGGGTTCAGCTACTTCACCGTCCTCGAGCCGTTCCTCGACGAGTTCGCCCCGGTCCTCGAAGCCCTCCGATGATCGACGCGAAGGCGCTCGGCGTCCGGGCCGGCGAGCTCTGGCTGTTCGACGACCTGGACTTCGCCGTCGACCCCGGCGAGTGCGCCGCGATCGTCGGGCCGAACGGTGTCGGCAAGTCGACATTGATGCGCTGCTTCTACGGCATGCAGAAACCGCAGCGGGGCCGCGTGCTGATCGACGGCAAGGTGCCGGACGAGCGGGTCGTCGAATTCCGGCGCAAGGTGTCGGTGCTCTTCGACGACTCCGACTTCTTCGCCGAGCTGACGCCGTTGCAGCACCTCGAGCTGCTGTCCGGTTCGTTCGGCGCCGACCTCGGCGACCACGAGGAACTGCTGCGTGACGCGGGCCTGGGCGAACGCATGCGCGTGACGGCCGGGCACTTCTCCGCGGGCCAGCGGCGTCGGCTGCTGCTGCTCGGCGTCACCGCGCGGCCCCACCGGGTGCTCCTGCTCGACGAGCCGGAACGCGCGCTGGACACGGCGGGCAAGGAATGGCTGGTCGAGGTGATCGCCCGGTCGACGGCGGCCGGCGCGGCGGTCGTGGTGGCCACCCACCACCCGCCGCTGCTCGAAGCCGCGGACAGCGTGCTCGAACTGTGGTGACCCTGACCCCGAGGCGGATGCGGATCCCCGGCCGGAAGCGGTTCGGCGGGATCTTCAGCGGCGACACCGCGAGCTTCGTCTTCCTGTTCGGCTTCGGGTTCCTGTTCACTGCGTTCTTCCACGTCGACGCCTGGCGTCCAGCGCTCTACGGATCGTCCATTGTGGACTTCCCGGCCGTGCTCGGGCTGCTGACGCTGTGCTGCGCGGTGGCCTGGCGCGGCCTGCTGCGGCGAGGCTTCGCCTGGGTCGAGCCGGCGGAGCTGACCTGGCTCGACTTCGCCCCGGTCGACCGCGGCCGCGTCGTCACGCTCCGGCTGCTCGGCGCCTGGACCGGCGTGATCGCGGTGACCGGCTACCTGGCCGCGCTGCTGCTCGCCGTCGGCGGCGCCGGGCTGAACGAGTGGCGCGCGGCGGTCGCGATCGTCGCCGCGACCGGGGTGGCGGCCTTCGCGTCGGCCCGGCGGACGGCACTGCGCCTCGACGCGCTCGGCCCGCTGGCGCTCGCGGTGCTCGGCCTGGGCATCGCCGCGCTCCGCCTCGGCCCGGCCACCGTGCAGTTCGTCGCGGCCGGGGTGCTGGTCGCGGCGCTGCCGCTGGCCTTCGGCGGCGAACCGGTGTCGCGCGCGGGCCGGGCGGCGCTGCTCGCCGGGTGGGACGGCCGGGTGCTGCGCTCGGTCGCCGTCACCTTCCTCGACCCGATGATGCTGCTCCCGCCGTCCGCGCCGATCGGCGGGCTTTCGCTGCGCCGCCCGACCCCGCTGCGGCTGGCCTGGGCCGGGACGCTCGGCCGGTCCCGGTACGCGGGTGCGGCGCTGCTGGTCGGCCTCGCGGTCGTCGTCGCGCACATCGCGGTGCCGACCGTGCCGGGCGCGGTCCTGGTCGGCCTCGGCGCGTACGTCGCGCTGACACCGTTCGCCGGCGGGCTCGGCGAGCTGTGGCGCAATCCGGGCCGCCGCAGGTGGCTGGGTTCGCGGGATCGGGACCTAGTGCTGGCCCACGGCCTGGTGCTCGCCGGGGTGGGTCTCGCCTGGTGGACAGTGCTGTTCGTGGTCACCCTCGCGGGTGGGACGTCGTTCGCCGTGGGCGCGTGGCTGGCCGTGCCGCTTTCGGTGCTCTCGATCCTGCGGACGGTCACCCGCACCGCCGTTGACTACGCGAATCCCGGGTTCATCGACACCCCGATGGGCCCGATGCCGGCCAACCTCACCCGCCAGCTCTTCCGCGGTCTCGATCTCCAGGTCGTCGGCATCGTGCTGCTCGCCGCCGCCGTTTGACCTACGCTCGTTGCGACGAAGGGAGCAGCGAGTGGGCGGCGGGCACGCACCGGGCGTCGGGCGCAGGGCGACCAGCGAGTTCCCGGCCGGCTGGACTGACGAGCAGATCATCTCCGTGGTCAAGGACGTCGCCAACGACCCCAGCGAGGCCCGGCGCCAGCAGCGCAACGGCCGCTGGCGCTGCGCCGGCGAGCGGTTCAACGTCCACTTGATCGTGCTGGTCGAGGACAACGGGCACGTCCACACCGCCTACCCGGTGGCCGGGCCGGGCGTGGTCCGCAACCCCGACACCGCCCGCGACCCGGCGAACCCGACGGTGGCGGACCTCAAGGGCAACCGCATCAGCTTCTTCGCCGACAGCGTCCTCACGATGATCGGCAACCGCCTTTCGCCGGAGGACTACACGCACTACCGCACCCTGCTGTGGGCCGGCGAGTGGGAGGAACTGGCCGACGTCCTGGCGGCGCACGCCTTCCGCGTCGGCTTCGGCTTCTCCGCCGACGAGTTTTCGGACTTCGAGAAGCTGCTGAACAGCTACGACCTCCCGGTGCCGGGCTGCGCGTTCCTCAACGACCGCGAGCACATCCTCAAGCAGCTGCGCCCGCTCTAGCGGAAGTCGTACCCGCAGAACGCGGCGATCGGGACGAAGCCGAGGCGCCGGTACAGGGCGTTGCTCGTGACGTTGGCGGGATCGGTGTAGAGGACCACGTCCGTCGCGCCGGCGGCGAGCGCGGCCTGGCTCGCCGCCACCGTCACCGCGCCCGCGTAGCCCCGGCCGCGGAACCGGGCCGGGGTGTAGATGGGGTCGATCCGGACCATGCCGCTCAGCAGCGGGGTTGAGCCCGCCATGGCGACCGGAACGCCGGTCTGCCAGAACGTGAACCGCTTGCCCGCGAAGTTCGAGGCGGCCCAGGACCGCTCGTCGGCCGGGGGCGCGTGCCCGACCGCGGTGGCGAACTCGCTGCACCAGCGCACGACCTCCGCGTGGTCCGGCGCGGCCGAAGCGCGACCTTCGGGCATCGGGTCGGGCGGGGTGAGCGTGCCGAGCCGGTGCAGGCGCACCCGCACGCCCGGCTCCGGCGTTGTGCCGGTTCGGCGGTGCCACGCCTCGGCGAACGCGGTGGCGGAGTCGTCCTCCGCGGTCACTCCGCACAACGCGTGGCCGGTCAGGTCCGCGGCGAGGGCGTCGGCCTCGTCCGGGGCGACCGGAGTCAGGATCAGGCGTAGCGACGGGCGGAGGTAGCAGATCGCGCGGACCTCGCCGTCCCGCTCCAGCCGGCCGAAGAGCGTGCCCTCTTCTTCGTGGGTTCGCAGCTTCTCGAGCCGGGTCAGCTGCGAGGTGTGCAGCGCGGGCCGCGAGCGGAGGAAGTCCCCGGCCTGGGTCAGGAAGTCGCCGATGTCCTCGGTGAGGTGCCAGCGCATGTCCAGGAGGTCAGCTCGCCTGCGAAAGCGGCGGCGACGCGGCAGGCGTGACGGCCGCCCGCAGCTCCTCCAGCGGCAACCCGACAGCGTCGGCAATAGCCGCGACCGTGAAGAACGCCGGCGTCGGAATCCGGCCGGTCTCGATCTTCCGGAGCGTCTCGACCGAGATCTCCGCCTCGGCGGCGACGTCGACCATGCTCCGGCCGGCCCGCGCCGCCCGCAGGGCCTGGCCGAGGCGTTCGCCTCGCTCGCGCTCTTCGTCCGTAAGCGGCACTCGCACCATGAGCGTGATTCTAATACCAGTAGTTGTCCACGGCCTGTGGACAACTCTGTGCACAGGTGTGGAAAAGGCCCCGCCGAACCGGAGTTCGGCGGGGCCCCACCACATCTAGTGCCCTCAGGCGCCCGCGGGCACCGGAAGTGGCATGCCGGGCAGGCTCTGGTCGTTCGGCACCACGCCGTCGATCAGGTAGGCCTCCACGACCTTGTCCACACCCGCGTTGCCGCCGGCGTAGATGCCGTGGTCACCCTCGCCGGTGATGGTCAGCATCCGCGAACCCGCGAACGCCTTGTGCGCGCGCTTCGCGCCTTCGATCGGCGTCGCCGGGTCGTGCTCCGACTCGACGATCAGCACCGGCGGGACACCCTTGCCGTCCAGGACGGGCAGCGGGGACGGCGGCTTCTTCCAGAACAGGCACGGCTGGATGAACCAGCCGGCCCCGAGGAGCGGCAGCTGCTTGTCGATCAGCTTCTGCGAGTCCTTGATGGCGCTGTTCGGCGAGCCGGTCCACGGACCCTCGTTGCACGGGATGGTCCAGAAGCTGGCGTCGTAGGAGTCGCCGTCGGCCGGCACCATCAGCGGCTGCGCGCCGTAGGTGACGGTGCTCTTGTCCGCGGCCTTGGCCTTCTGCGCGGCCGAGGACTTGGCCGCCGCCGAAGCGGTGCCCTGGGTCAGCGTGCGGACGCTGACCAGGTAGTCGGCCAGGCCGGGGAAGGCGCGCTTCGAGTAGATCTGCGACGCGATGAACGAGTCGAGGCCGTTGGCCGAGACGGTCGAGCCGTCGGGCAGGGTGACCGCGCCCTGGGTCAGGGCGTAGCGGACCTGCTCGTAGGTCTGGCGGGCGGCCTCGCCGGTGGTGCCGAAGTGGTAGAGCTTGTCGTACTTCGCCACCCACGGGAGGAAGTCCTGCCGGAAGCGGCGCTCGAAGCCGAGCGGCTGCCAGTCGAACGACTTCTGCCAGGTCGTGGTGAACTCGGTGGCCGAGTCGAGGACGAACCGGCCGGTGCGCGTCGGGTAGGCCTGCGCGTAGTGCGCGCCCATCCAGGTGCCCGCCGAGTAGCCGACCCAGTTGATCTTGTCGCGGCCGAGCAGCACGCGCAGCAGGTCGATGTCCTTGACCGTCTGGTCGGTGTTGATCAGCGGGCCGAGCTCGCCGGACTTCTGCTGGCAGGACAGCGCCGCGTACTTCGTCGCCTGCAGGATCAGGTTCAGGTTGCCGCGGTCGCGGTCACGCGGGTCCAGGTCCGACCCGGTGCCGATGGCGCCGCCGCAGGTGATGTTGGTGCTCTTGCCGGTGCCGCGCGGGTCGAAGCCGACGATCTCCTGGTGCTCGCGCAGCTTCGTCTGGTTGCGCAGGCGGGCCGGGAAGTTGCGGCCGGGCGCGCCCGGGCCACCGGGGTTGGTGACGACGCTGGCGGTCGCGTCCTTCGTCGCCTTCAGGCGGCTGACCGCGATGGTCAGGTCGATCTGGGCGTTCGCCTGGTACCAGTTGCGCGGGGTCTTGTAGGTCGCGCACTCCATGTCCTCGGCGCCCGCGGGCGGGGCCGTCGGCAGCTCGGAGGGGACAGCGCACTGGTGCCAGTCCAGCTTCTGGTTCGCGTACTGCGCCGGGATGTTCGTGGAGTTCAGCGGCTGTTTACCGGCCGCGACCTCCTGACCTGCGAACGCAGGAGTGAACCCGGCCAGCAGGGTGCCGGCGATCGCCGGGATCACCACCGCGTAGCGGAGTCGTGTCATACGGTTGCCCCTTTTGGGTTTTTGCGCGTGCGGAGTCGGCTATTGATATCGGGCCCGTACGGGCGGGGCAACCCACGTTCGTCGGAGAGCTTTGCGCGGGGCGATCAAATCGATATCGGACAAGCGTGACTCGCTGTCACCCAGGTCTTAAGGTCAGTCAGTCGGTTACGGAAGTGTCAAGGGTGAGGTCCGATGTCGACTGTGAAGCACGACGGAAAGGTGCGCGGGTTCCAGTTCAGCCCGTGGAACCTGCTCCTGATCGTCCCGTTGCTGGTCCTGGTCACGCCACTGTTCAACATGGACGGTCCACGGCTGTTCGGGATGCCCTTCTTCTACTGGTTCCAATTCCTCATGGTCGGCGTCGGGGTGCTGAGCACCTGGATCGTCTACCTGATGACGCGGGACAAGCCGACCGTCGACGCGCCGGACAAGCTGAGCGTCGAGGACCTGGACGAGGGGGACGCTCGATGAGCAACCTGCAGTGGCCCGAGCTGATCATCTTCACGCTCCTGTTCGCCCTGGTCACCGTGCTCGGCTTCATGGCGTCGCGCTGGCAGCGCGGCAGCACGCTGGACCACCTGGACGAATGGGGACTCGGCGGCCGCAAGTTCGGCTCGTGGATCACCTGGTTCCTGCTCGGCGGTGACCTCTACACGGCGTACACGTTCGTCGCGGTGCCCGCGCTGGTGTTCAGCGCCGGCGCGCTCGGCCTGTACGCGCTGCCGTACACGATCGTCGTCTACCCGATCGTCCTGCTCCCGGCGCTGCGGATGTGGTCGGTTTCGCGGGTCCGCGGCTACGTGACCCCGGCCGACTTCGTGCGCGGCCGCTTCGGCTCGCCGATCCTGGCGCTGCTGGTGGCGATCACCGGCATCGTCGCGACCATGCCGTACATCGCGCTGCAGCTGGTCGGCCTCGAAGCCGTGCTGCGGACGATGGGCATCAACGGCTCCGGCATCGTCGGGCACCTGCCGCTGCTGGTCGCCTTCATCATCCTGGCCTTCTACACCTACCAGTCCGGCCTGCGGGCGCCCGCGCTGATCGCGTTCGTCAAGGACATCCTGATCTACCTGGTGATCCTGGTGGCGATCATCTACCTGCCCTCGAAGCTCGGCGGCTGGTCGCACATCTTCGACGCGGCGGCGAAGAAGCTCGGCACGCCGAGCCCGACCACCGGCAAGCCGTCCGGGTCGATCCTGCTCACGGCCAACAACCAGCTGCAGTACGCGACGCTGGCCCTGGGGTCGGCGCTGGCGCTGTTCCTGTACCCGCACTCGCTGACCAGCGTGCTCGCCTCGCGCGGCCGCAGCGTGATCAAGCGGAACATGGTCGCGCTGCCGGCGTACTCGCTGGTGCTCGGCCTGCTGGCGCTGCTCGGTTACGTGGCGATCACCGCCGGCGTCAAGCCGCTGACGAACGCGGCGACCGGCAAGGCGGACGGCAACACGATCGTCCCGGTCCTGTTCGACAACCAGTTCTCGTCTTGGTTCGCCGGCATCGCGTTCGCCGCGATCGGCATCGGCGCGCTGGTGCCGGCCGCGATCATGTCGATCGCCGCAGCCAACCTGTGGACCCGCAACATCTACAAGGAGTACATCCGCAAGAACGCGACCCCCGCCGAGGAAGCGAAGCAGGCCAAGCTGGCTTCGCTGGTCGTCAAGCTCGGCGCGGTGGCCGTGATCATCCTGATCGACCCGCAGTTCTCGATCGACCTCCAGCTCATCGGCGGCGTGCTGATCCTGCAGACGCTGCCGGCCGTGGCGCTCGCGCTGTACACGCGCTGGTTCCACCGCTGGGGCCTGATCGCGGGCTGGATCGTCGGCATCGGCTGGGGTCTGATCATGCTGTACGGCATCCCCAACCCGGCCAACGGCAAGCTCCACTTCGGCGGTTCGGCGCTGGCGCTGGGCAACATGTCGATCTTCGGCTGGCACCCGTTCGCGGGTTCCCAGGTCCAGATCTACGTCGGTTTCGTGGCGCTGATCGCCAACCTGGTGGTCGCGGCGATCGTCACCGTGATCGCCCGGCAGCTGAAGGTGTTCAACGGAACCGACGACACCAACGCCGAGGACTACCACGCCGACGAGAACGACAAGGACCTCCGCCCGATCGGCGTCCACTAGGTCCACTGTGGACGGATGATCGCCCGGGAAACGAGGTAGAGCACCAGCCCGTTGAGCAGGTGCCAGAGGAAGTGCGTGCCGGCCGGGACGTAGTCACACACGTCCCGGTCGAGCGTGCGCAAGCTCAGTGAGAGCGCGAAAATCGCACCCGCGACGGCGAACTGCGGCCAGGCGGTGTCCCGCTGGAAGGCGAGCACCACGGCGAAGACGCCGAGGCCGATCAGCGCGGAGAGGTAGAGCCCGCCGCCCAGCAACGCGGTGGCCGCGGTCAGCACGAGAAACGCCGGCGCGGCCACCCACGCCCACCGCGTGCTCCAGAACTCCCGCACGAACACCACGGCGTACACCAGCACGAAGACGAGGATGGCGCCCGAGTCCGCGGCGCCCGCCCACCGCGTCGCCAGCACGTGGAAGACGCTGCTGGCCACGAAGACGAGCCCGATCAACCCGGCGAGCACCCGACCGGTCCGGTTCCCCGCGGCCAGCCGCCACACCAGCACCGCGGCCACCAGGAAAGCGAGGTTGCTGAGACTGTTGAGCGGTTCACCCCAGAGCCCGGGCGCGAGGCGTTCGCAGTACCCGTCGACGTAGTCCGTCACACCACCAGCCAACCACGGCTAGCGTGCGGGGTATGAGCGACGCCATCAGCCGGTTCCCGGTGACCGAACTGGAAGACCTGCCCGACGACCTGCGCGAGCGCGTCGGCGTGATCGCCGAGAAGTCCGGGTTCACGCCGAACATCTTCCGCGCCCTCGGCCACCGCCCCGCCGAGCTGCGCGCGTTCCTCGACTACCACGACGCGCTGATGGAACGCAGCGACGGGCTCACCAAGGCGGAGCGCGAGCTGGTCGTCGTCGCCACGTCCGGCGCCAACCACTGCACGTACTGCGTCGTCGCCCACGGCGCGATCCTGCGCATCCGCGCCAAGGACCCGGAGTTGGCCGATCGGGTGTCGAGCAACCCGTGGCAGGTGGAGCTGGACGAGCGCGGCCGCGCGATCGTCGATCTGGCCCTGGCCCTCGCCCGGGACTCCGCCCTGTTCGGCGAAGGTGACCTCGAAGCCGCCCGCAACGCCGGCCTGACCGAAGACGAGATCTGGGACATCGGCGCGATCACGGCGCTGTTCGCGATGTCGAACCGCCTCGCCCACCTCACCGCGCTGCGGCCGAACCCGGAGTTCTTCCTGCTCGGCCGCGTCCCGCGCTAGAACGCCAGGCGCCAGGTTTCGTCGGTGAGCTTCGGGCCCCAGTCGTCGAACTCCGTCTCGGCGACCAGCCGGAACCCCACCGCGCGGTAGATCGACCGCGCGGCGTCGAGGATGGACACCGTCGACAGCTCCATCGCGCGGTAGCCCTGCGCCCTGGCGAACGCCACGCACTCGGTCACCAGCCGCTTGCCGACACCGTGGCCGCGAGCCGACGGCTCGATCAGCAGCAACCGGATCTTCGCCGTGTCCGCGTCCGGTCCCCGGCCGCAGCCGATGCTGCCCACCCGCTCGCCGTCGAGCTCGGCGATCCAGAACGCCTGCCGCGGGTTGCCGGTGTTGTCGAGGAAGTCCGCGGCGAGCCGGGCGACGAGCGCTTCGAACGGGGCGCCGAAGCCGTACTCGCGGGCGTACAGCGCGCCGTGCCGCTCCACCACCCATCCGAGGTCGCCCGGTCGTGGCGGGCGGAGGACGAGAGCCGGGTCGCGGCGGCAGTCGCCGACCAGGTCGCCGATCGTGCGCATCGCCGTCAGGAGGCGCTGCTGGTCTTCGTCGGCGAAGCGGCGCAGCAGCCCGCCGATCTGGTCGGTCGACCGGCGGTTCAGCACCGCGAAGGCGTCCCGGCCCGCCGCGGTCGGGCGCACGAGCTGGCGGCGGGCGTCCTCCTCGGACCGTTCGCGCACGACCAGCCCGCGGGACTCGAGGCGCGCGAGCAGCCGGCTGGCGTAGCCCGCGTCGAGGTCGAGCCGTTTCCGCAGGTCCGTGACCGGAAGCGGGTCTTGGTGGGCGAGTTCGAAGAGCACGCGGGCTTCCGGCAGCGAGTACTCGGCGTCCGCCGGTCCTTCGTCGAGCACGCCGATGACCGACGTGTAGAGCCGGTTGAAGGCGCGGACCGCGGCCACCCGGTCGGCGAGCTGAGTGTCGTTCATTGACCACCTCAACAAGTTCGTTGACGAAGTCAAAGATTACTGCGGAGGGCGCCGCCCGCAAGAGGTTTACCGGGGAAATGGGAAACCCCGCGATGCTGCCAGGTCGGGGGTCCGCCAGCATCACGGGGTCGTACTGGGTATCGACGCCCCTCCGGGCGGCGTTACACCATGAGCACGATGTGGCCTAGGTCACTCGAATGGGCGACCGCCACGGGGTGAAGAGATCAGCGCATGTAGCCCGAGCGAGCCTGCGCGATCGCGATGAGTTCCTGACGGACCGTCGCGGTGGCGGCGGTGTCGATCGCCCGGTTCAGCGCCCGGCGAGTGCGAACCTCGGCGCGACGGGCACGGAGCTTGGCGGCGATGTTGTTCATCGGTTTCTGCATCCCCTTCGAGGGTCTTGGTGGCTTGTAGGTCTAGTATGCGCCGTTTTCCCCAAGAACGCCAACGAATATCCGGTGACTTGGCGCACTTGCCGATGAATCATCGGCAAATTTGGGTATCGGCCGGAGAGATCGCGGGTGGCGCCGGTCACCGCGAAGCAACCCGCTAGAGACTTCTAGCGGTATCTAGTAGAAACGCAAGACACTCTTAGTGACGCTCATAGATCGCGAGACAGCGGTAAAAGCCCAGGTCAGTCGCGGCCGAGCAGGTAGTGGCCGAAGTGCGGCACGGTGAAGGCGATCTGCCCCCGCTCGGCGGAGTACACGAGGCCCTTCTTCATCAGGCTGTCGCGCGCCGGCGAGAGCGACGACGGCTTCCGCCCCAGGAACACGGCGACGTCGGCGGTGCCGGCGGGCTCGTCGCGGCCCTGGGTCAGCGAGGCCATCGCCTGGAGGTACTCCCGCTCGGCCGGCGTCGCCCGCTCGTAGCGCGACCCGAAGAAGCCGACCGCCAGCTCGGACTCCGCCTCGGGCGCCGCGACCTGGACGTCCTTGACGGTGATCGGGTCGGACGGCGCCGCGTCCCAGGCCGCCTTGCCGTAGGCCTGGATGAAGTAGGGGTAGCCGCCGGACGCGTCGAAGAGGGCGTCGAGGGCCTCCGGCTCGATGCCGGCGTCTTCGCGTTCGATCGGTGCCATCACGGCGAAGTCGGCGTCCTCGCGGCTGAGCCGGTCGATGCGCGCATACCGGAAGAGCCGCTCGGAGTAGGACTTCGACGCCGAAAGAACGGCGGGCACGTGCGGCAGCCCGGCCCCGACGACGACGAGCGGCGCCCCGGACTGCGAGAGCTCGTGGCAGGCCGCGCACAACGCCGAGACGTCGTCCGGTTGCAGGTCCTGGATCTCGTCGATGAGCAGCGCAACGCCGGTGCCGACGTCCGCGGCCAGCTCGGCGACGTCGGTGAACAACTCGACGAGGTCGATCTCGATGTCCCCGGAGTCGGCCCGCCCCTGCGCGGCGGGCACGTCGATGCCCGGCTGCCATCGGTCGCGCAGCTTGGCATCGGGCTTGTTGGCCCGCAGCGCAAAGGCCTTCAGGACCCCGAGCACTTCTTCGACCCGATCCGGCGCCCGATGCCGCACGGCGAGGTCCCGGATGGCCCGGTGCAGCGCGGCGGACAGCGGCCGCCGCAGCTCGGCGTCCGGCCGCGCCTCGATCTTCCCGGCCCCCCACTTGTGCCGCACGGCCATCGCCCGCAGCTCCCCGAGGAGGACGGTCTTCCCGACCCCACGAAGGCCGGTGAGCACGAGACTGCGTTCGGGCCGCCCCCGCGCAACGCGTTCGAGAACCACTTCGAAGGCCTTGAGCTCGCGCTCCCGCCCGGCCAGCTCGGGCGGCCGCTGCCCGGCGCCCGGCGCGAAGGGATTGCGGATGGGGTCCACTCTGCCAAGCTATCGGCGTTTCTAGCGTGAGCCCGATATTCCGCCATAGACGCCTAGCGCGTGTCGCGCAGGTTCGACCGGATGGCCGTACATAGAGACGAACAGGTCTGCAGCCCTGCTCGTCCCTACCCCCAGTGCGCCCTTACGACGCACCACTAGTCACTCAGGTTCCGTTCCGCGTAGATCTTCATCGCATCCCGCACGAACCCGGCCGTCGGGCCTTCGAGCCCGTACCGCGGGTCGTCCACGTACAACTGCCCGAGGCCCGCGAAGTACCCCGCGGACACCGACGAAACCGCCGGCCGGAGCCACTCGTGCAGCCGCCGCGTGATCGCCTGGACCTCGTCGGAGTCCGGGGCGAGGCCGGACGCCGCTTGGAACGCGGCCACGATGTCGCGCTGCTCCTGCTGGTGGGCCTCCTTCTCCGCGGCCGACAACGAACTCCACCACTGGTCGCCGCGCCGGTACGCGTCAGCGCCCCAGCGGCGCGTGACCTCCTCCTCGTAGCGGGTGTGGTCGAAGCCGTCGAACACCTCTTCTGCCATCAGTCGTTCACCTCCCTTCAGTTTCCGGAGGGTCGTACGGACCGACTCGATCTGCCGTCCGATCCGCCGCTGCTCCCCTTCGAGCAGCTCCAGGTGGGTCTCCAGCGCCGCGGCGCTGTCCTGCTGCCCGTCGAGCACCCCGGCGATCGCCGGCAGGCCGAGGCCGAGCTCGCGCAGCAGCAGGATCCGCTGCAGCCGGACGAGCGCCTGCTCGTCGTAGTAGCGGTAGCCGTTGCTGCCGACCCGGCTGGGTTCGAGCAGGCCGACCGCGCCGTAGTGGCGCAGCGTCCGGCTCGTGGTCCCCGCCGAGCGGGCGATGTCCTGGATCGACCACTCCATGTCGTCGACGATAGAAGTTGACGCAGCGTCAAGGTCAACCGCTAAGTCTCTATAAGACTATCTAGCACCAAGGCTATAAAGAGCCAGAAAGCCCGATGAGGATTCGAGCACGGGCCGAGCGGGCATCCACGGAGTAGGTTCGACCAGGCAGCGGCCCGTACGAGGAAGGCTATGACCGTGATACTCCGTCGAGTGGCCCGTCCCCTGCTCGCCACGATCTTCGTGACGGGCGGGATCAATGCGCTGAGGCAGGCCGAGGGCCACGCCAAAGCGGCGGAACCGTTCCTCAACAACGCGCTCGACAAGTTCGGCGACAAACTCCCGGAGCAGATCCCGCGGGACCCGGTGACGCTCGTCCGGATCGACGCCGCGGTGAAGATCGGCGCCGGTCTCGCGCTCGCGTCCGGCAAGGCGCCGCGGCTCGCGGCGGGGCTGCTCCTCGGCAGCCTGGTGCCGACGACGCTTTCGACGCACAGCTTCTGGACCATCAAGGACCCGGGCGAGCGCCAGCAGCAGCAGGTCCAGTTCTTCAAGAACGCCAGCCTGGCCGGTGGCCTGCTGCTCGCGGTGGCCGACACGCACGGGAAGCCGTCGGCGGCCTGGCGCGCGAAGCACGCGGCGAAGGACGTCGGCGCCGCGGCCGGGAAGCTGAGCCGCAAGGCCGAGAAGCGGGCGAACAAGCTCGCGAAGCGGGCGCAGAAGGCGCTCCCCAACTGAGCCTACGCGTAAGTGCCACCCTCGGGTGGCACTTACGCGTAGGGGCTACTTCTCCAGGATCGCGGTGACGCCCTGGCCGCCGGCCGCGCAGATGGAGATCAGGCCGCGGCCGGACCCCTTCTCGTGCAGCAGCTTCGCCAGGGTCGCGACGATCCGGCCGCCGGTCGCGGCGAACGGGTGCCCGGCCGCCAGCGACGAGCCGTTGACGTTCAGCTTGGCCCGGTCGATCGCGCCGAGTGGCTCGTCCAGTTCCAGCTTCTCCTTGGCGAACGCCGGGTCCTCCCACGCCTTGAGCGTGGCCAGCACCTGCGACGCGAACGCCTCGTGGATCTCGTAGAAGTCGAAGTCCTGCAGCGAAAGCCCGGCGCGCGCGAGCATCCGCGGCACGGCGTAGGCGGGCGCCATCAGCAGGCCCTCGTCGCCGTGGACGTAGTCGACGGCCGCGGTCTGCGAGAACGTCAGGTAGGCCAGCACCGGCAGCTTGTGCGCCTTGGCCCACTCGTCCGTGGCCAGCAGAACCGTCGACGCACCGTCGGTCAGCGGCGTCGAGTTGCCCGCCGTCATCGTGCCCTCGGGGCCGCCGAAAGCCGGCTTGAGCTTGGCGAGCTTCTCCGCCGTCGAGTCCGGCCGCAGGTTCTGGTCGCGCGCGAGCTTGAGGAACGGCGTGACGAGGTCGTCGAAGAACCCGCGGTCGTAGGCGGCGGCGAGCTTCTGGTGACTGCTCGCGGCCAGTTCGTCCTGCGCCTCGCGAGTGATCTCCCAGACCTTCGCCGTCAGCGCGGCGTGCTCGCCCATCGACAGGCCGGTGCGCGGCTCCTCGTTGCGCGGGATCGCCGGGACGATGTGCCCGGGCCGGATCTTCGCGACGAGCTTGAGGCGGTCGCCGAGCGTCTTGGCCGCGTTGAGCTGGATGAGGATCTGACGCAGGTCCTCGTTGACGGCGAGCGGCGCGTCGCTGGTCGTGTCGACGCCGCCGGCGATGGCCGAGTCGAGCTGGCCGAGCGCGATCTTGTTGGCGACGTTCACGATCGCCTGCAGGCCGGTGCCGCACGCCATCTGGACGTCGGACGCGGGCGTCGCGGGCGAAAGCTTGCTGCCCAGCACGCTCTCGCGGGCCAGGTTGAAGTCCTTCGAGTGCTTGAGCACGGCGCCGGCGGCGACCTCGCCGATCACCTCGCCCTGCAGCGAGAAGCGGCTGACCAGGCCGTCGAGGGCGGCGGTGAACATGTCCTGGTTCGACGCCTTCGCGTACGGCCCGTTGGACCGCGCGAAGGGGATCCGGTTGCCCCCGATGATGGCGACCTTGCGCACGGCGGGTGTCTTCTTCGGCGGCATGACTTCACCTCTCTGGTCGTGTCCCTCACACTTTAACCTACTCGGGAGTAGGTTAGACTGCGACGTGACGCAGACTGCACGGGAGGCAACCGATGGCTGACAGGTACCAGCAGTTCACGAAAACCCCGTTGGGGAAGTTCGTGGTGCCGAAGCTCGGCCTGCCGAACCCCGCGACGCTGCGCCGCTACCAGCCCGGGCAACCCGCCCTCGAGGGTCCCGCACTTCTCGGCGCCGCGCCCGGCGGCCGGCTCGAGAAAACCCTTCGCGACCAGCTGGCCGACGCCGGTATCGAGGTGATCGCCTCGGCTGCCGACCGGCACGCGGCGCTCGTCTTCGACGCCACCGGCGTCACCGACCCGGCCCGGCTGCGCGAGGTGTACGACTTCTTCCACCCGGTGATCCGCAGCGTCGGCCCGTCCGGCCGGGTCGTCGTGCTGGGCACGCCGCCGGAGCAGGTCGAAGGCCGCGAGCGGATCGCTCAGCGCGCGCTCGAGGGATTCATCCGTTCGGTGGGCAAGGAGCTGAAGCGCGGCGCGACCGCCCAGCTCGTGTACGTCGCCGAGGGCGCCGAAGAGGCCACGGACTCGACGCTGCGCTTCCTGCTCTCGGCGAAGTCGGCGTTCGTCGACGCGCAGGTCATCCGGATCGGCACCGAAGGCAAGACGGCTTCGGCGCCGTCGAACTGGGAAAAGCCCCTCGACGGCAAGGTCGCCCTGGTCACCGGCGCGTCCCGCGGCATCGGCGCGGCGATCGCCGAGGTGCTGGCCCGCGACGGCGCGCACGTCGTCGCGCTCGACATCCCCGCCCAGGGCGGTGACCTGTCGAAGGTGGCGAACAAGGTCGGCGGGTCGTCGTTGCAGCTCGACATCACTTCGCCGAGCGCGCCCGCGAAGCTCGCGGAGTACTTGAAGGAGCGTCACGGCGGCGTCGACATCGTCGTGCACAACGCGGGCATCACGCGCGACAAGACGCTGGGCAACATGAGCGAAAGCGCGTGGGACTCGGTGATCGCCGTCAACCTCGCTTCGCAGCTCGCGGTGAACGACAAGCTCCTCGCCGATCGCGTCCTGAACGAGAACGGCCGCATCATCGGCGTCTCGTCGATCGCGGGCATCGCCGGCAACGTCGGCCAGACGAACTACGCGACGTCGAAGGCGGGCGTGATCGGCATGGTGAACGTCGGCGCGCCGCAGCTCGCGGCGTACGGCGGCACGATCAACGCCGTCGCGCCCGGGTTCATCGAGACCAAGATGACGGCCGCGGTGCCGCTGTTCATCCGCGAGGCCGGGCGGCGGCTGTCCAGCCTCGGCCAGGGCGGGCTGCCGGTCGACGTCGCCGAGACGATCGCCTGGTACGCGAACCCGGCGTCGGCCGCGGTGAACGGCAACGTGGTCCGCGTCTGCGGCCAGGCCCTGCTGGGGGCGTGACGTGGCGATCCGCGAACTCGACAGCACGCCGAGCCTGGCCACGCTGTACCCGAAGGCCCTGCTCGGCGGCGTCCTGCGCAAGCCGTCGGGGGGCGAGCTACCGGACACGGAGCTGGTGCGCACCGGCGTCGTCGTCGACCCGGCCCACCTGGCCGCGTACACCACGGTGTGCGGCTTCCGGCTGAGCGACGAGCTGCCGGCGACGTACCCGCACATGCTGGCGTTCCCGCTGCAGATGGCGCTGATGACCGAGCCGGGGTTCCCGTTCCCGCTGCTCGGCATGGTGCACGTGGCGAACCGGATCACCCAGCACCGCGCGCTGCGGGTGGGCGAGCCGCTGACCGTGCGCGTGCGGGCGGAGAACCTGCGTCCGCACGAGAAGGGGCGTCAGTTCGACGTGATCAGCGAAGCCCAGGCCGGCGACGAGACGGTGTGGACGGACGTCAGCACGTACCTGCGTCGCGGAGGCTCGTCGGGTGCTTCTTCGCGGCGTGAGCAGCTGGCGCCGCCGACCCCGGACGCGATCTGGCGCATCCCAGGCGACATCGGACGGCGCTACGCGGAGGTATCCGGCGACCGCAACCCGATCCACCTGCACCCGCTGACGGCCCGCCTGTTCGGCTTCCCGGCGGCGATCGCCCACGGCATGTGGACGAAGGCCCACGCGCTAGCCGCCTTCGAAGGCCGGCTGCCGGAGGCGTTCACTGTGGACGTCCGCTTCAAGCAGCCGGTGCTGCTGCCGGCCAAGGCCGCCTTCACGTCCTGGCCGGTGGACGACGGCTGGGCGTTCGAGCTGTGGAGCAAGTCGAAGCCGCACCTGGAGGGGACGATCAGCTCACTCTGACGGCTTCCAGACCGCGCCTTCGATGAGGTCGTTGAAGCCGAGCCAGACGAGGTTCATCAGCCAGGAGGCGAGGACGCCGTCGGAGATGTCGGGGTGGTCGAGGGCCCAGTCGGCCAGGGACTCGGCTCCCCCGACCAGCGAGGCGGCCAGGCCTTCGCCGGAGAACTCGGCTTGCTCGCCGACGCCCTTGCGGGTGCCGGCGGACACGACGAGCGCGGCGACGAGCTGGATCGCGCGCGCCCGCATGTCGGTGATCTCCGCGGCGAAGGCGCCGCCGACGGTGAGGGCCTGGCGGTGCAGGACCGTCCAGGACTCGCGGTACTCGGCGACGAAGCGGTAGAAGGACCGCAGGCCGTGCCAAAGCTGCATGTCCGGCGGCAGGTCGGGCTGAACGCCGGCCTGGATGGCCTCGAGCAGGCGCGTCGCCTCGCGGCGGATGCACGCGCCGAAGAGGTCTTCCTTCGAGCCGAGGTAGGTGTAGATCATCGGCTTCGAGACGCCGGCGACGTCGGAGATCTCGTCCATCGACGCGGCGTGGTAGCCGTGGCGCGAGAAGACCTGGACGGCGGCGTCCAGGATCTGCCGCTCGCGCACGGCACGCGGCAGCCGCCGGGCCCGCTCGGGCGGACGCTGATCTTCCTCTGACACGCTGGACCTCCTCGTTGCTGCCCGGAGACGGTACCGGCAGTGGACCCGTCAGGGTGATTTCGGCACGCTTGCCCGCCTACCTACTGGCAAGTAGTATTACCCTCGAGTAACTGGGAGAGGGGTGACCATGGCCGAAAACGCCGGGATGACCAGCGCCGATCGGATCGCGGAGCTCCGCGGCACGGCACT
This sequence comes from Amycolatopsis sp. NPDC004772, assembly GCF_053601215.1. NCBI lineage: Bacteria > Bacillati > Actinomycetota > Actinomycetes > Pseudonocardiales > Pseudonocardiaceae > Amycolatopsis > Amycolatopsis sp. NPDC004772. Next base: position 20,859 of record NZ_JBSGBK010000026.1, on the reverse strand, counting down.
GCTCGACGCCCTGGAGCGGCTCGACCCGCTGGGCCCGGAGGCCCACGCCCTCGACGTCAACACCCTCGTCGAAGCCCTCGACCCGGCCGAGCTCCGCAAGGACGACTTCCGCCGGTTCCTGAATGTCCTGCTCACGCTGGCATCCCGCGCACCGGCGTTCGACCTGAGCAAGGTCGAGCCGGCCCGCTTCGCGTCCCTGGTGGCCTCGGCGTCGCGTGCGCAGCTGGAGAGCGTCGTCGCGGACAGGGCCCTGCGAGAGCGCGTGCTGGACGAGATCTTCGCCCGCATGGGCGCCCACATCAGACCGGACCGAGCCCGCGACGTGCAGGCGGTGGTCCACTGGCGCCTGTCGGGAGGAGCGGGAGAGGGCGGCTTCGACCGCTACGAGACGACGATCGCCCACGGGTCCTGCACGGTGAGCAGGTCGATGCACGCCACCCCGCGAGTAACGATCACCATCGCCCCGGCCGACTTCTTCCGTCTCATCACGCACCAAGCAACCCCGGCGGTGTTGTTCGTCACGGGAAGAATCAAGGTAAAAGGTGACCTCGCCTTCGCGGCGGGGCTGATCGGTTTCTTCGACTTACCAAAACCCGTATAGTCCGCCCGTGCCCCGAAACGCGAGATGGCGCCGCCCCCGCACCCTTCGCGGCGGCCACGCGGTGAACGCGTTCGCGGAGAAGCTGGTCATCAGCCGCCTGACGCCGTCCCAGTTCGTCCAGGTCCTGGAAACGTTGCACATGCTGGGCTCCGCGGGCGCCGGCATCGAGCTGAGTTCCCTGTCGACGGACGTCCTGGTGGACGTGGTCCGCAAGGCATCCCGCGAGCAGCTGAAGGCCATCGCGTCTCATGCCGAGCTGCGATCGGTGTTTTTGGACGAGATCTTTCGCCGAATGTCGGAGCATTTCTCGCCGTCGCGTGCCCGCCACGTCGACATAGTAGTTTCGTGGCGCTTTTCGGAGGGCACCGGAGAGGACGGCTACGACCGTTTTCAAACGGTCATCGAGGACGGCGTGTGCGTGTCATCGACGGACCTGTCCCGGACGCCGGACACGACGATCACGCTGTCGGTGGACGACTTCATCAGGATGGCCACGGGCAACGCGGCAGTGGCAGCGATGTTCGTGACGGGCCGCGTGAAGGTGAAGGGCGAGTACGCCCCCGCGGTGCGGTTCTCCAGCTACTTCGACATCCCCAAGCCATCCGTGGACAGGTAGGGTCCGCCGGCTGCGGCAGACCCTACCCGTCCTGTTCAGCTCCAGAGGGAGAAGACCGCGTGAATCACCCACTCGGCGCCGGCCTTGCCCAGCCCGAAGAAGGCTCCGCGGACGAGAAATCCTGGCCAGCTCGGCTCCCGGGACGCCGTGCTCGCACCGTGCACCGTTCTGGTGAGCGATGTCCGCTTACCAGAACGCGTGATGCTCGCCGTATGGAGACGCATCCTCCGCGTCTGACCCGTAGACTTGGTCAACAGGGCTCCTTACTTGTTCAGGCAGCTAGAGGGGTTCCTGGAAGGGGAAGGTCCGCCGCGACTGCTGTCCGGCATGGCCGGCTGGCCTTCCCCGATCGCACCCAGACGATCGCATGTCATCGCTGGACGCCTTCTGCGATTTGGTCCGTCAGGATCAGCTCGCATTCTGTGTGGCCGAGGTCGCGTCCTGGACGTTGAGTGCCTGGCCCGGCAACTACACATGTTCACCTCACTTTCGTATGACGGTGTTACTGTGTGTGACCGTCTTCGGTTGAAACTGATACCGCTGAAACTGATACTTCGGTGCGGCAGGCCGTGCCGCGCCGAATACCGGCATCACTGTGGGAGAAATCGCATTGACAGAAGTCCTCGCGAGAATCGCAATGCCTCTCGAAGGCAGCTTGGTGCCGCCTCGCTCAGGTGCGGTCATCTGCTGGTTTGCGGTGAGTACTTCAGCGGCTGTCCTTCCGGCCCCCGTACGGCACTCGACGCGCGGGACGCAGAGGCCGGTGCGGCAACTTGTCGCCGCTATGCGTGTCGATGTAGGCGGCAAGTTGCTCTTTACGTTGCGCCGGTCGGCTTGAGTGGCTGAATCGCGTTGCGCCGGTCCTTGATGCGGGCTGCATCACGAAGCCTCATGGCCTGACCTTCTGACGGGAGCTCGCCTTCCTGGCACTCGCCTCCCGGGCACTCGGCTTCTTCTGGGTTCGATTCTTCTGGGTGCTCAGCTTCGCGAGCGCGCGCAGCTCGACGAGCTCCTCCCAAGTGCAGATCAGGTGCGCTCTGCCGCTCTTCGTTGCCAGCTCGTACATCGATCGCAGCACTGCAATGGAGGGGACCCTGTGTGCGTTGACGTAAAGCGACAGCGCCGGAGTGGAAATCCAGATCTTCGCAGCCCTCTCCGCTTGGGTCCGAGGTGCCATGCATCGGCACAGCGACAAGAGGGCGTCAGCAAGTTGTCGCTGTGCCGCCGTGGCATCTGAGGGGTATCGCCCTCCCATGTGACCTAATCTCATGATGTCCACTGTCTTTCGGGTGCGCTTAATAGAAACGAGTAGCGGTTGCTGCTCGCCTGGCGGCTTGGCTGGGTTGCTTATCCGGATTGCTGTCCAGCGCATGCGTAGTGGAGTTGTTGGCCAAGGTTGCGCTCGGAGCTCGTACGTCTCGTGGCCACGGGTCGAAGCCGGTCTCAGATGGTGCTCCTTCCGTGTCAGCGAAGAACTTTGCGAACAGTTGAGTCTCAGGCAGCCTACCGCAGTCTGCTGCGCCACGGGTCTCTTCACTGCTTCGCGGCGCGTTGTGCCTTCGGGACGTCGAAGCAGTGAAGGCGGTCTGCCGGGGCTTACTTGTAGTGCCTTTGTGATCAGGCTGCCTGATTGTAGGTTGTCAACAATCTGCAATCAGGCAGTCATGAAGCATGGGTCCCGCTTGAAGGGGGCGAGAATGTGCAGGTCAAGGACGAGAGATGTCGCGCATGTCTCCCCGGCCTGGGCGGGAGAACCAACTGTCTGATTGAGACTTCAACCAAATAATCTGCCAAAATGATCATGTCTCGCCGCCGGGCTGCCCGCGTTCCTGGTTCGCGGTAGCCGATGATTCTGTAAACACCTTCGACGAGGCGTGCTGCCGCTTCCGTGCTACAAAGGGTTAACAGTGTCCGGCCGCGTGAACATCTCAGCCGAGCCGTGTGCTCTCAGCTAATGTGCGCGCACAGAAAGTAAGGGCAAGCTATTGCTACCGTCGTGGGAAGACCCGAACCTCGGGACGATGAAGCGCGTCGCCTTGTGGTTGATTTCTGAGGTGGGTGAGGGGAACGAGTTCACCAAGGAGCAGATGCGTGCCGCCTTTCCTGGGGTTTCGCAAATCGATCGCCGGATGCGTGACCTGCGAAGTTTCGGCTGGCGCATCGACACCAACAGGGAAGACCCCCTGCTCACTTCGGCGCAGCAGCGTTTCGTGACGCGCGGTCAGCCTGTCTGGGAAAAGGGAATGGCTTCCCGGCCTGCATCAGCGCCGGCTATCGGCGCGGTTCGGCGTCGCGAGGTGATCTCCGGTGACAGCAATATGTGCCGGTCGTGCGGAATCACCCCCGGCCAGCTCTACGCGGGCACCTTCGAGGGGGCACAGCTGGATATTGCCCGCCGCGAAGTGCTGTTGCCTGGCGGCGGCAGTGAAGTGCAGCTGATCACAGAGTGCAACCGATGCCGGGTTGGCGCCAAGGACCTCACTGCGGACCTGTCCGCAGTAGTCGAGCGGGCCGGCGCGCTGAGCCCGGACGATCGTGAGCTTCTTGCTGGTTGGATGGACGCGGGCGAGCGGCCGTTCAGTCCCGTGGAACGAGTCTGGGCCGAATACCGGGCTTTGCCTGCTGACGCTCGCGCAGCTCTGCGTGAGTTCTTGGGCTTGGCCTGAGCTGTGTGCCGGCTCCGGTTATCGTTCTTCGTCGGTGGCGCGTTGGTGGTACAGGAGAATGCATGATCAAGGATTACGGTCGGCCGCCTCGAGCTGATGAGAACCGCGCTGTCGTAGAGCGTCGTCTCAAGGAGATCGATGCCCGAGGCGGCGCTCGTGAAACGCAGAGCGTCGACTGGCGTGGTAATCAGGTACATCTGGATGTGATCCAGATGGCCGTGGGCGACCTCTACTACAACCCGGCGACCCATCGGGTTCGTGCGCAACGCAGCCATGACCCCGAGCGCGACCGTCTCGTCGATGAGGCCCCGTGGAGCACTGAGAGCCAGGAGTACCTCGGCTACCTGCTGCAGGCACTGCCCTCAGATCCCGGCAGGACCGACCCAACCTTTACGGAACTCCTCGAGAGCCTCCGCAACTACGAGCAGACCGAGCCTGGGCTGATCACCCGGGAAGGCATTCTGGTCAATGGCAACACGCGCCGGGCCGCCCTGTTGAAGCTAGGGGGCCCGCAACAACCCATCCGGGTTGCTGTTCTGCCTGACTCGTGTGACTGGCCAGACATCCGGGACGTCGAGCTGTCGTTGCAGCTCAGGAAGGAGCACCGCCGCGACTATTCGTACATTAACCGCCTGCTGGCCATCGACGAGCTGGTAAGCCAGGGGCTGCCGCTACCGAAGATCGCCGGCATCTTCCGGACGACGGTGGCAGCTTGCAAGCAAGACCAGTGGGTCTTCTCGTGCATCAAGTCGATGATAGAGCGCAGCGAGGTGGACGGCCGCCGGATTCCGCTCATAGCGTTCGAAGATCATCAGGAGAAGCTCAAAGAGCTGCATCGCCGCTACCTGAAGGATCAAGCAACGAGCGGTGATCGCGCCGAGCTGACCAAAGAGTCACGCTTGGCGGCCATCATGCTCGGCTTCTCGAAGACCGATGTCCGGTTCATCGAGGCAGATTTCCAGTCTCGTTATTTGAACGACACGCTGCCCGCCAAGCTCAAGCCCGGGCAGCCGTCGTCGCAGAAAGTCGCGATTCCAGGCCTGGGTCTCTCTGTGAAGGGTTCCTCTAACGATGTCGCGAACGCCAAGGAGCTGACAAACACGGTGCTCAAAGCGCGCGCCGTAGAGATCAGCTCGTCCGGGCTGGAGACTGGTCAGCCGGCCGAGCCGATCAGTGAGCTGAAGGGGGCGGTGAACGAAGCAATCCGGCTGGCCGGGCGCCAGGCGCAGCTTCAGAAGCGGAAGCAAGCGGCGCCAGACCGCCTGAACACCGCACGGGCGGAGATCGATCAGTGCGTTACTGAGCTGGTCATGTCGCGGGCATCACGGGCGCTGGACGAGGAGGCATTCAATGACGCCGTGATGGGCTTCCGTCGCAGCTTGCGCAGCTTAGCGGTTGAAGCGGCCCGTACTGTGGAAGAGCCGAGTGAAGGCGTCGACTGGCTGCGTCAAGTCCTTGAACTGGAGACCTGAGTGCATCGAAGCGGGCCAAGCCTGATCATCGGGTTCGATTTGACGAGGACTCAGGCGCGGCTGCAGACCGTGAGCCGTCGCAGGGAAGACCTCGCCAGCCTTCTGGCGGGGTTTCCCGGTGGTCAGATGACGGAACGGCTAGCGGCCGCTGTCCCCATCGACGAGTTCATCGGGAACATTGAAGCTCTGGCTGAGTGGCCCGAGCCCGACTCCGTCGCATGGGAACAGTCTTTCCAGGTCCTCGCCACGGAGATGATCGCAGACGCGGAACGCTCCGAGCGTCTCCTCTCCGGCGAAGTGGACGAACTGGTCGTAAGCGACAGCGAGGTCGCAGACGCCCTTGAGCCTATGTGGTCCGGGGATCTCACGTCTTTCCAGCGCCGAGACGTAGCGAAGCTCGTCTCGCTCGGTCACGGCGCGAACTTTTCAGTGCCTGGTGCCGGCAAGACACGAGTGGCGTTGGCGGAGTTTTCGATCTTGCGCCGGCGCGGCCACGTGACGCGGATGCTGGTCGTTTGCCCGAAGTCGGCTTACGAAGCCTGGCAGGAGGAAAGCCAGAAGTGCTTCGCCGGCGGCCTGGATGTCCAGGTGTTCGATGGCAGGGGCTCGCTGGCAGCGGACGTCTTGCTGGTGAATTACGAACGACTTGATCGTTCGCTCGGCGTAATTACCGATTGGCTCGAGTCTGCGCCGACGATGATGATCCTCGACGAGGCGCATCGCATGAAGCTGGGTAGCGCAGGAGTCTACGGAGCCGCGTGTATGGCTCTCGGGCCGCTGAGCACGACTAGAATGATCCTGACCGGGACTCCTGCTCCAAACGGCCCAAAGGATCTTGAGAGCTTGTTCGCTTTCGTCTGGCCGGGACGTGGGAAACGCGTGGTCAATGACGCGGTAGGCGGTGGAAATCTGGTTCATGCCAGCCGGGTTCTCAAACCGCTCTACACCAGGACGACCAAGCAGGAACTCGGCTTACCGCCGGTTTCGGTGAAGATGCGCATGGTCGACCTCCCGCCTCTGCACCGGGAGATCTACGATGCCATCGTCGGGAGGTTCACGATGCGCGCCGTGCGAAGCAAATCGGACTTTGACTCGATCGGCAAGACCGTGCTCCGGCTGATCATGGCTGCTACCAGCCCGGCTCTTCTTGCTCAAGGAGCCACGAAATACGAACCTCTCTCGCTTCGGGTGCCACCCTTGGAGGTGCCCGCCGATGATCCTCTGTACAGCCTGCTCGGCTCGCTTTCGGAATACGAGATGCCGCCGAAGTACCAAGAAGTGCTCGCGATCGTGAAGGAGAATTCGGCGAAGGGGCGGAAAACTCTGGTATGGGCCAGTTTCGTCCGCAGTATCAGTACTCTGGAGAAGCTCTTGGAGGACTTCCAGCCTGCTGTTGTGCACGGGGGAACCGCAGAACGCGAAGAGCAGATTGATCTTTTCCGAAACGATCCTGACTGCTTGGTCCTCATCTCCAATCCGGCAACCCTGGGTGAGGGTATCAGCCTTCACCAAGTCTGCCATGACGCTGTGTATGTCGATCGAGATTTTCAGGCAGGCCGGTTCCTGCAAAGCTTGGACCGGATTCACCGCCTTGGCCTTGCGCCGGACGCGGAGACCAGGGTGACTGTCCTGGCCACCAGGCGCACAGTCGATGAGGTGGTGGCAAAGAGGCTTAATGAGAAGCTTGAGTTCATGGGTAAGCTGCTTGATGATGCTTCGGTTCAGAAGCTCGGGGACCCATTCGAAGAACAGTCAGCAGTTGCCGGTATGGATACTGCGGACGTCAGGGCATTGCTTGCACATGTGCAGAAGCCGTGGCCTAACTGATTTTCGATCGGTTCTGAATGAACTTCTCGTGGCGTTCATGGTTTTCCTGGCCGATGAATGCCTTGAATTCGCCAAGTTGATAAGCCAGCGTGTCGTCGCTGGTAGGCGTGGATTCAATGTGGAAGTCGCGGCCAAGCTGTGCGATTCTCTCCTCGAGTTCCGGGATGCCATTCCGGAGCCCGGCCAGGTCGACGATAAGTTTGGCGGGCACAAGCCCGCCTTGCTCGCGAAGTACCTTGTACACGGGATCATGGCTCGGGTTGTCCCGGGCGACCACGTCTCCTTCGTGCTTGAGTGCCTTGATAATCGCCGAGCCAACAGCTCTGGCAACCGGAGGGGGGAACGCGTTCCCGATCTGGCGATACCGGGAGGTTTTCAGGCCGGTGAACTCCCACTTGTACTCAGGGCGCCAGCCTTGGATGCGGGCAACCATCTCGTTCGTCAGCTTTGGCCCAGGCGCTGGGAATTCGTCTGTTCTCGCCGGGGCGGAGTTGGCAACGCCCATGGCATCGACGCCAAGTTCGGCCCAAGCGCGCTTAGCGCGGGTCGGGCCGAGATCTGCGCCGCCGTGCTTCTTGGACCCGCCGACGATCGTTGGGCCGATCTTGTTGGCAAGCTTCTGCCACTCCGCAAGACCTTCCCAGCCGTTGACGCCCATGAGGTCAGAGATGGCATCGCTCACGGTCAGCGTCTCGGATTCGGGTTCGGGCCATCTGAAGTACTTGGCGTCATCTTCTTGCATGGCGACCAGGACAAAACGTGGCCGAAGCTGGGGAACACCGAAGTCGCTGGCGTTGAGCAGGCGCCACTCAGCAACGTATTTGAACTCCGCGAGGCGGTCCAGGACGTACTGGCGATAGCCCGAGAAACGCGGCAAGCTGAGACCGCGGACGTTCTCGAGCATGAGCGCGCGCGGCCGGACCTTGTCGACCTGCTCCACGGCCCAGGCGAACAGGTCACGTTCATCGTTTGCGCCGAGCTGTTTCCCGGCGATGGTGAACGGCGGGCACGGGACGCCTCCCGCTAGAAGAGCGACTTCCCGGTGATCCTCAGGGGTGAAGACCTCGGGATCGGCCACGTCGCCCATTTGAACGATCGGCCGCCACTCCTCGTTGACTTCGATCTTGCCGGAGAGGTTCTTCTTCAGGGTTTCGAAAGCGTTTGGGTCCAGCTCGACAGCGAGCCGGTGCTTGAAGCCGGCGAGCTCGAGGCCGAGGGCCTGCCCTCCTGCGCCAGCGCAGAGCTCAACGACTTCGAAGGAGCTGTCGTCGGTTGCGCCGGTCATCGGAGTCCTTCCCAGGGTGGCGTGGCGAGGTGGCGCCTGAGACTATCTGGCGCATGGCGCGCCGTGTGACACCCCCGCCGGCTGATGGAAAAGCGAAGCCGAAGCCCTATCCCGCTGCGGCGAACGAGGGCCGCTCTCGCAACATGCGAGCCAACAGGCGCACTGACACCAAGCCTGAGGTGACTCTTCGCAAGGAGCTGCATCGGCTTGGTTATCGGTACCGCAAGGACCTGCCGATAGTGCTCGAAGGCGTGCGTGTCCGCCCAGACATCGTCTTCACCAAGCGTAAGGTCGCGATCTTCGTCGATGGTTGTTTCTGGCACGTCTGCCCAGAGCATGGACGGCACCCGACCAGCAACGAGTGGTACTGGACGCCGAAGCTCCGGCGCAACATGAGCCGCGACCAACTGGTTACCGAAGCACTTGTAGACGCGGGCTGGCAGGTGGTCCGCATCTGGGAGCACGTGCCGCTGCGGGATGCCGTCTCGGCTGTCGAGGCCGCAATCTCGTAGCACGAACACGCGTTCGATCTTAGAGACTGCACGTGCAAACGCCTAGCAGCATCAGCTCGCGTGTCGTCGCCGCTGGTCAGCCTTCGATGACACGCCCTTCGATCACCGTAGGCTGCTCCCGCCGCCGCGGCTCGTCCGGCGACACAACCTCACTATCAACCACCATCACCGGCCCACGTCGCTGGTTCGCGAAGCGGACTGCGCGCTTCTCCATCCGCTTCAACCACAGCCGGCGCGCCACCGCGCGCGACGGCGGGAGGATCAGCAGCAATCCCAGGACGTCCGAAACGAACCCCGGCACCAGGATCAGTACCCCGCCCAGCCCGACCAGCATGCCGTCGGTGAGTTCCTTCTCCGATGGGCGCCCCAGGCGGGCCGACTCGACGAATGCCCTCATGGCCTTGCCGCCTTCGCGGCGGGCCAGCCACGACCCCAGGAACGCGCCCGCCAGGAGGAGGCCCAGCGTGCCGAGGACGCCGACGGCCGAACCCACCGCCCAGATCGCGGCGATCTCGGCGAACACATACAGCAGGAACGCGACAGCCATACCCTCTCCAACGAACGACCTGTCCGTTTTGCTCCCGGGCGGCTAGCGCAGCAGCGTCGTCACCATCGACCGCAGGCCGGTGGCCAGCCGGTCCGTCTCGCCCGTCTTCAAAAACCGCAGCATCAAGTCGCTGTGCAGCGAGCCCAGCAGCAGGTGCGCGATCAGGTCCGCATCGAAGGACGGCGACGCCGACGCGATCAGCCCTGACACGTGCGCGTGCCACGCCAGGTAGATCGGGCTGTTCAGCCGGTCCGACGACGCCTGCTCGAACGCCGCCATCACCTTGACGTTGCGCGTGACCAGCTCGATCACCGCGTCGAAGAACGCCGCCAAGCGCGCAGCGGGGGGCGCGCCCGGGCCTAGCGGCGGCGGTCCCGAAGCCACGGCGAGAGACAGCGACTCGATTCGCGATTCCACCAGCGCGCGCATCAGGCCTTCGCGGTTGCCGAAGCGGTGGAACACCGTTCCCTTGCCGACGCCGGCCGCCGCTGCGACGCGGTCCATCGACACCTCGGACAACTCGTGGGAGGACAACAGCTCCTCCGTCGCGCGCAGGATCGCGCGGCGGTTCCGGGCCGCGTCGGCGCGCTCCATGACTACTCCTCGACAAGTTGACCGGCGGTCCATATAGTAGGCCACCGTAAGTTGACTGACGGTCCAGTTAGGGGGCGCGGATGCGCGCGGTGGTGCAGTACGGCACGGGTGGCCCGGAAGTGCTCAAGGTCGAGGACCGGCCCGAACCGACGCGGAAAGCCGGCGAAGTCCTCATCAAGACCGAGGCCATCGGGGTGCCGTTCTACGAGATGCAGCTGCGATCCGGGGTGCTCCCGGCCGGTCCGCCGGCGATCTTCGGGCACGAGGCCGCCGGAATCGTCGTCGAGGCCGATGACGAAACGCTGCGCGGGCGCCGGGTCGTCACCGTGTCCTTCACCGGGGGTGCGTACGCCGAGTTCGTCGCCGCTGGCCAGTACACGCTCGTGCCGGACGAGCTCACGCCCGAACAGGCCGTCGCCGCCGCTGTGCCGGCCTCCGTGGCGCTCGCTTTGATCAAGACCGCGGACCTCGAAGCCGGCGAGACCGTGCTGGTCGAAGCCGCGTCCGGGGCGATCGGCGGGTACTTGGCGCGGCTGGCCGCACAAAGAGGCGCCCGGGTCGTCACGACCGCCGGCAAGGGGAAAGCCGACATCGACCACGACGACCCGGACTGGCGGCCACAGGTCCCCGACGGCATCGACGTCGTCTTCGAGTCGATCGGCGGCCCGCGCGCGGCCGAGCTCCTCGCGAAACTCGCGCCGCACGGCCGGATCCTCGCCTACGGCCTGCTCAGCGGCGAATTCCCGACCTTCCCCGTCGCCGGCCTGATCGCCCGCGGCCTCACCCTGATCGGCTTCGGCGGGCCGGACGCCTACGGCAAGCGGGTCGCGGCCGTCCGCGCCGAGGCACTCGGCCTGGTCGCGGACGGCACGCTGACCCCGGTCTTCGACCGCACCTACCCCCTCGCCGACGTCGCCGCCGCGCACGCGCGCGTCGAGAGCCGCGAAGGGGTCGGCAAGGTCGTGCTCATCCCCTAACTCGGCACCTCGTCCAAGTACGCCCGCGCCTGCAGCGTGAACAGCTCGGCGTACCCCGCCTTCGCCGCCATCAGCTCCTCGTGCGTGCCGTACTCGGCCACCTTCCCGTGGTCCAGCAGCAGAATCCGCTCCGCCTGCCGGACGGTCGAGAACCGGTGCGAGATGTACAGCGTCGTCCGCCCCTCGGACAGCGAACGCAACCGCGAGAACAGGTCATGCTCAGCCTGGGCGTCCAACGCCGACGTCGGCTCGTCGAGGATCAGGATCGGCGCCTCCCGCTGGAACGCCCGAGCCAGCGCGATCTTCTGCCACTCCCCGCCGGACAGCGAGACGCCTTGGTCGAACCAACGACCCAACGGGCTGTCGTAGCCCTGCGGCAGCCGCTCGATGCGCTCGTCCGCTCCGGCCCGGCGGGCCGAATCCTCGATGTGCGGCCGATCCTCCAGCCGGGAGAGTTCGCCCAGACCGATGTTCTCCGCCGCCGTTCCCTGGTACGTCACGTAGTCCTGGAACATCGCGCTGATCCGCGCGCGCAGCTCGACCGGGTCGTACTCGCGGATGTCGACGCCGTCGAGGCGGATGACGCCGCCGGTCGGGTCGTACAGCCGGCACAGCAGCTTGAACAGCGTCGACTTGCCCGCGCCGTTGCGGCCGACCACCGCCACCGTCTCGCCCGGGCGGATCTCGAAGCTGACGTCCTCCAGCGCCGGCTCGTCCGAACCCGGGTAGGCGAAGGTCACCGAATCGAATTTGATGTGACCGTCCACAACGGACGGGAACGGCCGGGGTGACGCGGGCGCCGTGATCTCCGGCTTCGTGTCCAGGAACCGGTACAGCGTGTCCAGGTAGAGGTTGTTCTCGTACATCCCGGAAAACGCCGTGAACAGGCCGGACACCGACGTCTGTACGGACGTCGCCGCGGCCGTGTACAACGCCAGGTCGCCCAGGGTGAGCCGGCCGCCGACCGCCTCCAGGGCGATGTACAGCGCGATCGCCGAGCCGGCGAGCGTGCTCAGCAGGCCCCAAGCCGTCGAGCTGATGTTGCGGTTGATCGTCAGCTTCCGCTGCCGCTCGTACGAGACCACGCCCAGCCGCCGGAAGCGGTCGACGAAGTACGGGCCGAGCCCGAACAGCTTCGTCTCCTTGGCGTACGTGTCCGTCGTGACCAGCGAAGACAGGTAGTCCATCCGCCGCTTGATCGGCGACATCAGGAACGTCAGCCAGAACGCGCGCGAGCCGTACTTGGACTGCGAGATGAACGCCGGGATCGGTGCCACCAGCGCGACCAGCGCCAGCAGCGGGCTGATCGCGACGAGCAGCGCGATCATGCTGCCGAACGTGATCAGCGTCCGCACGAGCCCCAGCGCGGAGTTCATCATCGACAGCGGCCGCGTCGGCGCTTCCTGCGCGGCCTGGCGCAGCATGTCGTAGGACGCCGACCCCTCGAAGTACGCGAGGTGCAGCTCGCTCGCGTGCGCCATCACCTGGTGGCGGATGGTCAGCGTCATGCGCTCCTGCAGCAGCGACTGCGCGATCGAAGTCAGCGCGCTGCTGATCGCGGTCGCGGCGAGCACGCCGAACTGGAACAGCGCGACGTTCACGATGTCGCCCGTGGTCCCCTTGCCCTGGATCGCCGCGACGACGGCGTCGAGCAGCAGCTTCGCGACGTACGCGGTCACCGTCGGCAGGAGCCCGGACAGCAGCGTGATCAGCGCCAAGAGGATCGTCAGGACCGGGCTGGCCTGCCAGGTCAGCTTGACGACCTTCGGCAGGCCGCGGACCGTGCCCGCCACCGACGTCTTCGCGCGCCGCAGCCGCGAGCGCAGGTCCTTCGGCTGGTCGTCCTGCTTCGGTTCGGGAATGTCGACGGGCCCGGTCAGCCCGCTTTCCGGCACCGTGACGGCGTGCCGGCGCCGGCCGCGCCGGGCCAGCATGAACTCCATGCCGCCCCCACCGCCCGGGATCACCGAGCCTCCACGGCGCCGTGCAGGAAGACGTCGACCACCTGGCGCGTGGTGGCGGCGTTCTCGTCCGAAGCCATCCGGCGGCCGCCGAACAGCAGAGTCAGGAACAGCGCGGCCAGCTGCTCGGGGGCCAGCCGCAGCCGGTCCTTCTCGGGTTCGAACAGCTCGGTGATCGCGCCGCGCATGGCGGCCATCGACTCGCTGCGGCCGCCCTTCATCGTGCGGTTCTTCAGGCGCTGCTCGGGATCGCGGTGCCGGACGCGGCCGGACGCGTGCAGGGCGCCCATCAGCGCGCCCATCCGCTCGAAGTGGGCGCCGAGCGCTTCGGCGGCCTCGACGAGCCGATCCGCCAGTGGCTGCTCGATGGGGATTTCGGCGATCGCGTCGAGGACGTGGTCGGGGCGCAGCACCTCGGCGGTGCAGGCGTCGAACAGCTCGTCCTTGTCCTTGAACGCGCGGAAGATGGTGCCCTCGCCGATGCCGGCGGCGCGGGCGATCTGGCTGGTCGTGACGCCGGTGCCGTGCTCCATCAGGAGCGGCAGCACCGCGTGCACGATCATGGCGCGCCGGTCTTCGGCGCTCATGCTCGGCGCTCTGCGCCGTGTCTCGGGTGCTGGTGTCATGCGACCAGTGTGCGGAGTGAGTGCTCACTCCGTCAAATGGGTAAAAGTGAAGGCCGCCCGAAGACGGCCCTCACCTGCGGAAACTCAGTACGTCATGGCCATCGCCGGGTCGGCCAGGAGGGCGCCGACGTCGGCGAGGAACTCCGAGCCCTGCTGGCCGTCGACCACTCGGTGGTCGAAGCTCAGCGACAGCTGGAGGACCTTGCGGACCTTGATCTCGCCGTCCACCACCCACGGCTGGTCCTTGATCGCGCCGAGGCACAGGATCGCGGACTCGCCCGGGTTGATGATCGGCGTTCCGGTGTCGACGCCGAACACGCCGACGTTCGTGATCGTGATCGTGCCGTTCGCCATGTCCGCCGGGGACGTCTTGCCCTCGCGGGCGGTGTCGGTCAGGGCCGTCAGCGCCTGAGCCAGCTCCTTCAGCGACATCGAGTCGGCGTCCCGGACCTTCGGCACGATCAGGCCGCGCGGGGTGGCCGCGGCGATCCCGAGGTGGACGTAGTCCTTGTAGACGATCTCCTGCGCCGCTTCGTCCCAGACGGCGTTGACGTCCGGCGTCCGCTTCGCCGCCAGGCACACGGCCTTCGCGGCGAACGTCAGCGGCGTGACCTTGACCCCGGCGAACTCCCGCGACTTCTTCAGCTTCTCGCGGAACTCCATCATCGGCGTGACGTCGATGGTCAGGAACTCCGTGACGTGCGGGGCGGTGTACGCGCTCTGCACCATCGCGGCCGCGGTCATCTTCCGGACGCCCTTGATCGGCACGCGCCGCTCGCGGGACCCGTTGTCCGCAACGGCCGTGACGACCGGAGTTCCGTTGGCAGCCCGCTCGACGTCGTCGCGGGTGATCACGCCACCCTCGGCGGTGCCGGTCAGCGCGTGCAGGTCGACGCCGAGCTCCTTCGCCAGCTTCCGCACCGGCGGCTTCGCCAGCGGGACGTACCCGCCGCGCGGAGCAACCGGCTGCGGGGACGGCTGGGGCGAGCGCCCCAATGTGGCGTTGGTTGCCTTGGACGCACCCAATGTGGCGTTCGGTGCGTTGGATGCACCCAACGCCACATTGGGGTCTTTGCGGGCCCGGCGCTGCGTGACCACCGTCTTGGAGCCGTAGCCGACCAGCGGCTTCATCTCCTCTTCCTCGGCGGGAGCCGGAGCGGCAGCGGCCGGAGCGGGCGCCGCCGCGCCGCCGGGGTCGACGTCGATGGTGAGGATCGGCGTCCCGACCTCCACCGTCTGGCCCGGCTCGACGTGCAGCTCCGTGACGACCCCGGCCCACGGGATCGGCAGCTCCACGGCGGCCTTCGCGGTCTCGATCTCGACCACGATCTGGTTCACCGTCACCGTGTCGCCCGGCTTCACGTGCCAGGACAGGATGTCGGCTTCGGTCAGCCCCTCCGCCGTGTCGGCCAGGGGGAATTGCTTGTACGTGGGCATTGCGCGGAAATCCCCCTTACCAGGCGAGCGAGCGGTCGACGGCGTGCAGCACCCGGTCCAGGTCGGGGAGGTAGTGCTCCTCGAGCTTGGCCGGCGGGTACGGCGTGTCGAACCCGGTCACCCGGAGGACGGGCGCTTCCAGCGAGTAGAAGCACTCCTGCTGGACGCGCGCGGCGATCTCCGACGTCAGCGACGACTCCGAGGGCGCTTCCGACAGCGCGATCAGCCGTCCGGTCTTGCGCACCGACTCGAACACCGGGCCGAGGTCCAGCGGCGAGAGCGTGCGCAGGTCGATGACCTCGAGGGACTTGCCTTCGTCCTCGGCCGCGGCGGCCGCGTCGAGGGCGACCTTCACCGACGGGCCGTACGCGACGACCGTCGCCGTCGTGCCTTCGCGCACCACCTGCGAGGAGAACGCCGGAACCGGGGTGCCGGTGACGTCGATTTCGGCCCGCAGCGCACCCGAGTGGTACAGCCGCTTCGGCTCGAAGAACAGCACCGGGTCGTCCGACTTGATCGCCTCCTGGATGCCCCAGTAGGCGTCGACGGCGTTCGAAATGGACACGACCTTGAGGCCCGGGATGTGCGCGAACAGCGACTCCGGCGACTCCGAGTGGTGCTCGACCGCGCCGATCCCGCCGCCGAACGGCACCCGGATCACGACCGGCATCTTGATCTTGCCCTGCGTCCGGTAGTGCAGCTTCGCCAGCTGCGAAGAAATCTGGTCGAAGCCCGGGAAGATGAAGCCCTCGAACTGGATCTCGCAGACCGGCCGGAAGCCGCGCACGGCCAGGCCGACCGCGGTGCCGATGATGCCCGACTCCGCGAGCGGCGTGTCCAGCACGCGCTGCTCGCCGAAGTCCTTCTGCAGGCCGTCGGTGATCCGGAAGACGCCGCCGAGCTTGCCGACGTCCTCGCCCATGATCAGGACCTTCGGGTCCTCTTCCATCGCGCGGCGCAGGCCGAGGTTGAGGGCCTTGCCGATGGTGAGTTTCTGGAGGTCGGACATCAGTGCTCACCCGCCGATACGAAGCCGTCGAGGTAGGACAGGAACTCTTCGCGCTGCGCGTCCAGCACCGGGTTGCCCTCGGCGTAGACGTTGCTGAAGATCCGCTCCGGCGGTGGTTCGGGCATGTTGAACGTGTACTCGCGCAGGTCGGCGGCGAACGTGTCCGCCTCGGCCTGGACGCTGTCGAAGAACGCCTGGTCGGCGTAGCCGCCGCGGGCCAGGTACGCGCGGACGCGCTCGATCGGGTCCTTGAGCTTCCACTCCTCCAGCTCGTCGGAGAGCCGGTAGCGGGTGGGGTCGTCGGTGGTCGTGTGCGCGTCCATCCGGTAGGTGAACGCCTCGATCAGCACCGGGCCGTTGCCGTGCCGGCACTCGTCGAGCGCCCAGCGCGACACCGCCAGGCAGGCCAGGACGTCGTTGCCGTCGACGCGGATGCCGGGGAAGCCGTAGCCGCGGGCGCGCTGGTACAGCGGCAGGCGCGACTGGCGCTCGGTCGGCTCCGAGATGGCCCACTGGTTGTTCTGGCAGAAGAAGACGAGCGGGGCGTCGTAGACGGCGGCCCAGACGAAGCCCTCGTGGACGTCACCCTGCGAAGTGGCGCCGTCGCCGAAGTAGACGATGGTCGCTTCGCCGTCGTCGTCGCCGACCTTGCCCTCGAACTTCTGGCCCATCGCGTAGCCGGCGGCGTTGAGCACCTGGTTGCCGATCACGATGGTGTACGGGTGGAAACCGTGCTGCCGGTAGTCCCAGCCGCTGTGGTCGGTGCACCGGAAGATGCCGAGCAGGTCCTTCATGTCGACCCCGCGCGCATACGCGACGCCGTGCTCGCGGTAGCTGGGGAACGCCATGTCGTGGGCCTTCAGCGCGCGGCCGGAGCCGATCTGCGCGGCCTCCTGGCCGAGCAGCGGGACCCAGATGCCGAGCTGGCCCTGGCGCTGCATGGCGTTGGCCTCGCGGTCGGCCCGCCGGACCAGCACCATGTCGCGGTAGAGGCCGCGGAGTGCTTCGGCGTCGACGTCCTCGACGTACTTGTCGAACTGGGGCGAGGGAACCCGTTCGCCTTCGGGGGTGAGCAGCTGAGTCAGCTCAGCGCCACCTTCGCTGGTTGCCCGCAATCCGGCGATCACCTGCTCGGGGGACGGCTGGGCCGCGACGGCGGCCGGCCCGTCTCCGGGCTCCGGGTGCGTCCACTGTTCGGACGGCATGCGCAGTACTCCTCGGTGTCGGTGCCTCTGGCGGCCGCTTGTGGCGACCACAGCGACTGCACCGGCGGGGACCAGCGCATCGGGTCCGAAGCGCTCGGTCACCGTCGGCGTTGACGGTTCACGCCGACATCCTGGCACGAAGGTCCGCGCTTTGGTGAGACGCGGTTGCTGATTTGTTGCTGAGAAAGGGGCCCTGAACAGGGGAAACGCTAGGAAGCCCGAGCATCGGACCTACGAGAGTAGGGACTTGGCCGCCCCGCTCACCAGGCTCGTGAGTGGTAAGGCGCGTTCTAACCCGCCTTACCACTCACGAGGCGTAAGGCGACGTTGTGACGTGCCGCACTGTCGGACCCCCGTGGCACGATGGGCCGGGTGGAGCAGAAAACCGTGCGTGAATCCGTAGTGGCGTCGTGGACCGGCGACGTCATCCCGAGCCTGTCCGGACTGGTGGCGATCCCCGCCTTGTCCCCGGCCTTCGACGCCGACTGGGCGAACAGCGGCCACCTCGCCGCCGCCGTCGACCACGTCCGCGCGTGGATCGCCGGGCGGGACCTGCCGGGCGCCACCCTCGAGGTCGTCCAGCTCGAAGACCGGACCCCGCTGCTGCTCGTCGACGTCCCGGCGACTCCGGGCGCGGCGGACAAGGGCACCGTCCTGATGTACGGCCACCTCGACAAGCAGCCCCCGGTCGGCGGCTGGTCCGAGGGCCTCGGCCCGTGGACCCCGGTGATCCGCGACGGCCGGCTGTACGGCCGCGGGTCCGTCGACGACGGCTACTCCGGCTACGCGGCGACGACGGCGATCGAAGCCGTGCACGCGGCCGGCGGCGAGCACGCCCGCATCGTGCTGCTGCTGGAGACCGGCGAGGAGTCCGGCAGCCCGGACCTGCCCGCCTACGTCGAGCACCTGGCCGACCGGATCGGCGAGGTGTCGCTGGTGATCTGCCTCGACGCCGGCGGCAGCGACTACGAGCGGTTGTGGCTGGTCACGAGCCTGCGCGGGATGCTGCACCTCGACGTCACCGTGCAGCTGCTGGGTTCGGCGCAGCACTCGGGCATCGCGTCGGGTGTCGTCGCGAGCTCGTTCCGGATCCTGCGTCACCTGATCGAACGCCTCGAGGACAGCGCGACCGGCGAACTCCTGCTGGACGAGCTCAAGGTCGACGTCCCGGCGAACCGGCTCTCCGAGCTCAAGGCCGTCTCGCAGGACTTCCCGGAGGCGCTGGCGAAGGCGTTCCCGCTGGTCGAGGGTGGTCGCGTGATCACCGAGGACGCGCTGGAGCTGATGCTCAACAACGCGTGGCGCCCGACGCTGTCGGTGATCGGTGCGGACGGCTTCCCGAAGCCCGCCGACGCCGGCAACGTCCTGCGCGAGAGCACGACGTTGACGCTGAGCTTCCGCCTCCCGCCGACGGCCGACGCCGAGAAGGCGCTCGAAGCCGTGAAGCGCGCCCTGACCACGGACGTCCCGTACGGCGCGAAGGTGACGCTCGGCTCGCCGCAGGCGGAGAACGGCTGGAACGCGCCGACGGAGTCGCCGTGGCTGACGACGGCCCTGCGCACGGTCAGCGACGAGGTCTTCGGCCGCCCCCACCGCGCCACCGGCATGGGCGGCTCGATCCCGTTCATGGGCCTGCTCTCGCGGAAGTTCCCAGAGGCGCAGTTCCTGGTGACGGGCGCGTGCGGAGCCGACTCGAACATCCACGTGCCGGACGAGTGGCTGCACCTGGACTACGCGCAGCAGGTCACCGAGGCCGTCGCGCACATCCTGGACGCCCACGCGCGCGGCTAGCGGCAAGCCTCCCGGAAAGCTTCGGCGGCCGCGTCGAGGTAGGCCGGGAAGTCGTGGGCGCCGCCCGAGTCGATCCAGCGGTCGAAGGCGTCGCCGAGGATGATCGCCGCGACCTGGGCTGCCGGTTTCGCCAGCTCGGGCGCGGTGCCCCGGCGTTCGAGGGCGTCCCGGATCGCGGCCGTGATCGCGGCGGCCTTGCTCCGCTCGCGTTCGCGGAGTTCGGGCGTCGCCGCGATGACCGTCCGGCGTTCCGGTGACGGGTCGACGAGCTGCGTGACCCGCGTGCCGACCTCGGCCAGCGCGGTGAGCGCGGTCCGAAGCGGTGACTCGCCTTCTTCGGCGGCGAGCACCGCTTCGGCGACCGCGGGCGGCAGCTGTTCCGCGCCGGCGAAGAGGACTTCGCGCTTGTCGGGGAAGTAGCGGAAGTACGAGCGGCGCGTGATCCCGGCGCGCTCGGCGATCTGCGTGATCGTCACGGCGTCGTAGCCGTGCTCGGCGTACAGCTCCAGCGCGGCTTTCCGCAGCCGGTCCGCGGTCCCGGGATCCCATCTGGCCACGGTTCAGCCTAACCGACGTCTCAGTGTGTCATCACATGCTAGCCTCGGTGATGACACACTGAGACGTCACTGGAGGAAACCGTGGAGATCTGGGTTCTTGGCGCAGCGGGCCGCACCGGCCGGGCCGTCACCGCCGCACTGACCGCACGCGGGCTGCCGGCCGTGCTGGTCGGGCGCGACCGGGCACGGCTCGAGGCGCTCGGCGGGAAGTTCGTCGTCGCCGACGGGGCCGACGCCATCGCGGCGGAAATCCGGCGGCAACGGCCGGCGGTCGTCATCAACACGATCGGCGAGTACGCGGCGACGGCTCCCGCGATCGCCCGCGCGTGCCTGCCCGGGGGCCACTACCTCGACCTGGCCGCGGACCTCGTCGCCGTCTCCCGGCTGCTCGACCTGCACGAAGAGGCCCAGGCCGGCGGCAGCACCTTCCTGACCGGGGTCGGCTTCGGCGTCCTGGCCACCGAAGCCGTCGTGGTGAAGCTGTGCGAAGGACAGCCGACGCCGGCCACGGTGCGGGTCGACGCGCTGGCGTCCGTCGCCGTCGAGGAAGGCGCCGTGGGGGTCGCGCTGGCCGCCAGCATCGTCGACGCCCTGACCAGGGCCAAGCCCGGCGCGGCCCCCAGAACCATCGCCCTGCCGGACGGCGAGTCGGTGACGGCGGCGGGGGCGTCCTCGGGCGAGGTGATCGCCGCCCAGCGCGCGAGCGGCACGCCGGACGTCACGGTCTACTCCGGACTCGCGCCGGTGTCGCCGGTGGTCCGGGCGCTGGTGCCGCTGCTCGGCCGGCTGGTGGCGATCCCGGTCGTGCGCCGGTTCGCCGTCCGGCGGCTCGCCGCGATCCGCTCGAAGCCCGCTCCGCGCCCGCGCACGCACTCCTGGGGCCACGCGGTCGTCACCTGGCCGGACGGCACGACGCGCGAAGGCTGGCTCCGCGCGGGCGAGGGCATGGACTTCACGGCGGCGGTCGTCGCCGAGACGGCCGCCAGGCTCGCCCGCGGTGACGGCAAGCCCGGCGCCCACACCCCGGCCGCGGCGTTCGGGGCCGGCCTGGCCGAAGCCGCGGGCGGGACCTTCCTCTAGGTGTGATGTCCAGGGACGTTGTCCCGGCTTGAGGTGACCCGGTGATGGCCTGTCGTGCTGACAGGTGAAGGCCTCCGGTTGTGAAGTGGAGCTGTC